>JASFOV010000084.1:0-11894 GCA_050116355.1 Anaerolineae bacterium | reverse complement strand
GTGGGCCAGCGCTTCGAGACCGGCCAGTATTTTCTACCCGAGTTGATCATGGCCGGCGAAATGCTCAGCCAGATTACGGATCTGGTCAAGCCCGAACTGGCCAAAGCACCCCAGGCTGAAAGCAAGGGTAGCGTGGTCATCGGAAGCGTGGCCGGCGACATCCACGACATCGGCAAGAACATCGTCACGTTCATGCTCGACGTCAACGGCTTCGAGGTCCACGATCTGGGAGTTGATGTGTCGCCCCAGGCTTTTGTGGACGCCATCCAGACCTACCGGGCTGACGTCGTGGGCTTGAGTGGCTTTTTAACCCTGGCTTTCGATGCCATGAAGGACACCGTGGCTGCCATCGAGGCTGCAGGTTTGCGCGATTCAGTCAAGATCATGGTCGGCGGGGGTCAGGTCACGGACAAAATCCGCGAGTACACGGGAGCCGACGCCTATGGCGACGATGCCATGGAAGCCGTGGGCCTGGCCAAGAGCTGGATAGGAGGCTGAGATGGACAACGCATGGAAAGAGATGACACCAGACGAGCGACTGACCAAGAGGCTGGATGACTATGTCGCCATGCCCGGCTTTGAGTTTGCGAGTCCTGAAGCGGGAGCCGTTTACCGGGAACGGGCGACCATCATCCGCGATGCCTTTGAGATGAATGTTCCAGCCCGAGTACCGGTTTTCCCATCCGAGGGCTTTTTCCCCATATTCAATGCTGGCCTGAAGATGAAGGATGCCCTGTACAACTACGAAGCAGTAGCCGAGGCAATCCTGGCTTATCTGGACGAGTTCCAGCCAGACGCCTGGTTCGGATCCCTAGCCATCGTCCCTGGTCGCTGTTTCGACATCCTCGACTACAAGTTGTACGATTGGCCGGGCCAGAAACTGGCCGACCATCTGCTGTACCAGATGAACGAAGGCGAGTATGTCACCGCCGACGAATACCCGGCGTTGGCCGCCGATCCCTCGGGCTTCTTCCTGAGCAAGTACCTGCCCCGCGTCTTCGGCGCCCTGGAACCGCTGGTCAAGATGCCTCTGCTGCCCACGATCCAGGAGATGCCCATGACGCCCACCGCCCTGCTCCCGTTTGGCATGCCTGATGTGCAGGAAGCGCTGCAAAAGCTTATGGAGGCCGGCAACGAGGCCATGCGCTGGATGCAGGTCATGGGTGGTCTCGCCGCTCAAGTGCGGGCGTTGGGCTTCACAGACTGGGCAGGTGGCGCGGCAAAAGCTCCCTTTGACGCTATCGGCGACACGCTCCGTGGTACCCAGGGCATGATGCTCGACATGTACCGCCATCCGGACGAGTTGATCGAGACCTGTGAACGGTTCGTACCCCTGATGGTCGAAATGGGGGTCAGTGCCGCGAATATGACCGGAGTCCCCCTAATCTTTATCCCTCTGCACAAGGGAGCCGATGGCTTTATGTCTAATGCCCAGTTCGAAAAGTTCTACTGGCCAACCCTCAAGCAGGTGATGCTAGGCCTCGTAGAGGAAGGGTGCATCCCTGTGATGTTCGCCGAGGGCGGCTACAGCCAGCGGCTGGAAATCGTCGCCGATTTCCCGAAAGGCAAATGCATCTGGTGGTTCGACCAGACAGATATGAAGCTGGTCAAAGACGTCCTCGGCGATACGTGCTGTATCGCCGGTAACGTTTCCACAGCCCTGATGACAGCCGGAACACCCGACGAGGTGAAAGCCTACTGTAAGGACCTCGTAGAGACCGCTGGGCAGGACGGTGGGTTCATACTGACCAATGGTTGCGGCATCGACCACGCCAAGGCTGAAAACGTGCGGGCCATGATGGAGGCGGGCAAAGAGTACGGCGTATATCAATAGCACCCGCACCCAGTACGTGCGCTTGTTCCCTGGCCTTCTCGGAAGCTGCGCCATCGCACAGCGGCGGGCCTATCGCAGACTCATCGTACCCAGGCCACGCCGAGTCATCGCAGCATGCAGCTTTCGAGAAGGCCGCCTATTGGAGTACGAGATCAGGTGAAAGCGGATCGCAAGGCTTGGGCCGTGATGTTGGCTGCCTTTGTGGCCAGCATCGTGGTAGCCATCAACCAGTTCAAAGTCCCGCCCGTGATGCAGGCCCTGATGACCGATCTAGGGGTGGATATGGTGACCGGCGGCTGGTTCATGTCGGTCATTTCGATCGCCACCCTCCTCCTGGCCATCCCCAGCGCCTTTCTCATCATGCGGCTGGGGTTCAAGATTGCCGGGATCACCGCCCTGAGTTGTACAATGATCGGCTCGCTGCTCGGAGCCCTGGCACATGATCCTGCTGTCCTGCTGTTGGGCCGGGTCATCGAAGGAGGTGGCACGGGCCTCATGGCCATCACCGCTCCAGCGGCCATCAGCGCCTGGTTCGAGCCCCAAGATCGAGGGCTGCCGATGGGCATCTGGGCCGCTTGGGTACCGATCGGCAATGTGATCATGTTCAACCTGGCCCAACCGCTGCTGGAGGTCGCTGGCTGGCAGGCATTGTGGTGGTTTGGTGCGCTGTTGGCCTTGCTGGCCTTAATCCTCTACGGCTTGATCGTGACCAATCCGCCCGGCACTGGTGAGAGCGAGCCAGCGCCGCCCGGATCCGTAGGCCGAATGTTGTTCAACCCGCTCACCTGGCTTCTAGCAGTATCTTTTGGCGCGTTTGCCTTTAGCCTGCTGGGGTACAATACGTGGGCGCCCTCCTTCCTGATAACCCGCCTGGACATTCAACCGTCTGCAGCCAACCGCTATGCCAGTCTTCTGTTTCTCGCTGCGATCCCGTCCAACATCTTTGCCGGCTGGTTGTTGAGCCGTCTCAACAATCGATATCGATTGCTGCCCATTGCCTTTGCCATCACGAGTATCCTATACGTCTGGAGTTTCCAGCTGGCGAATGTAGCTGTGGTCATGCCCTATATGCTCGCGCTAGGTTTTGCCTCCAACATCATTCCCGCCGCGACCTTTACCCTGGCGCCAGAAACCATGGCACATCGCCAGTTCGCCGGGCTGGCGCTGGGCATCGTTAGTGTAGGTTCCAGCGTGGGGGCACTGATTGGCCCACCGATCCTCGCGTCCATTCTGCGTGGAAACAACTGGTCCGTGGGCAGCATCTGTTTGGTGCTTGTCATGGGATTTGGTACAATGGTTTCTATTCTGGCCTGGCAAAGGTTGAGCAAACTATGACGATCTATGTAGACTTTGAACCGGTCGGCCGCCGGGGGGACTGCCCCGAGGGAGAGAGCCTGTTGGAGTGCGCCCGCCAGTTGGGCGTCGATCTGGCGAACCTATGCGGTGGGGTGGGCAGCTGCGCCCGCTGTGTGATCCAGATCCTGGAAGGCGATGTCTCAGAGCCAACGGACAGCGAGTCCGACCATTTCAGCTCCGAAGAGCTCGCCGAAGGCTACCGGCTGGCGTGCCGGACCATGCCGCGGAGTGACTGCAAGGTGCGGGTGCCGCCCGAATCATTGACCACGCCGCAGCGAACCCAGGTGGAGGGCGACGAGCTACAGGTCGATCCGGAACCACCGGTCCAAACCTACCCCGTCGCTGTGCCGGGCCCCTCCCTGGACGATCTGCGCGCCGATGCCACGCGCCTGGTGGATGCCCTGGCCGGGCAACACGGAGTCGGAGCGACCTCCTTTGACATCGCCGCCCTTCGCCAGCTACCACGACGGCTGCGCGAATGCACATGGCAGGTGCAGGCTGCGGTCCGGAACGGAGAGATTGTGGCAGTACTGCCAGAGCCAGCCCAAGTCGTGGGATTGGCCGTGGATCTGGGCACAACCAAGATCGCCGCCTACCTCGTCGAGCTGACATCGGGCCAGACCCTCGCTTCGCGGGGTATCATGAACCCCCAGATCGCCTATGGAGAGGACGTTGTGGCGCGAATGGCCTATGCCCAGCGCGCGCCCGCTCAAGCGAGCCGCATGCAGGCGCTGGTCGTCGACGCACTGAATCAGGCGCTCAGCGAGATGTGCGCCGAGACCGGTGTCGAGACAGAGCAAGTAATCGAAGCGGTTGTCGTGGGCAACACAGCCATGCACCACCTCTTTCTGCACCTTCCCGTTGAGCAGTTGGCCAGAGCTCCCTATGTGCCCGCCGTAGGCGCGGCGCTGGACATCAAGGCCCGGGAACTGGGGCTGCAGATCGCACCAGGCGCCTACGTCCATCTGCTACCCAACATCGCTGGCTATGTCGGTGCGGATCACGTCGCCATGTTGCTTGCTACACAGGTAGCACAGACCCAAGACCAAGTAATCTTGGCCATCGACATCGGCACCAACACCGAAGTCTGCCTGACAAACCATGGCACGATGGTCAGCACTTCGTGTGCTTCCGGACCGGCCTTTGAAGGCGCGCACATCCGGCATGGTATGCGGGCGGCCAACGGCGCCATCGAGCGACTGCGATTGTCGGATGGCCACATCGAGTATCAGACCATTGGTGGGGCACCGCCGGTCGGCCTGTGTGGTTCGGGTATCCTCGATGTCCTAGCCCAACTGGTTGTAGCAGGTGTGGTGGATGCGAACGGGCGAATGGGCGAACACCCACGCGTGCGCGCCATCGACGGAGACCCAAGCCGCCATGGGACCCGGGAGTTTGTCCTGGTCAGTGAAGAGGAGCAGCGCGGAGAACACCCAGCCATCACCTTCACCCAGAAGGATGTGCGAGAACTGCAACTGGCCAAAGGGGCGATGCGGACAGGTATCGAGACCCTCCTGGCCACGAGCGGCCTGGAGGCGGAGGATATTGAACAGGTCATCATCGCTGGGGCCTTTGGCACCTACATTGACGTCGAAAGCGCCATCACCATCGGCATGCTACCCAGCCTGCCACTAGACCGCTTCCGCCAGGTGGGAAATGCCGCTGGCATTGGCGCCAAACTGGCCCTGATCTCCAAGAGCAAGCGACGTGAGGCCCAAGAGATGCGCCAGCGCATCGACTACGTGGAACTGGCCACCGACCCAGGCTTTATCAAAAACTTTTCCCAGGCCATGTACCTGCGATAGCCGTGAGCGAGCACCAAGCTGCAGGCCCTCGAGCTTTGCACCCGGCCACAATGTAATGGTGCGCACAGGCACCGATAGGACGGAGATTATGACAAACAACCAGGTACGAATTGAACGGCAGGCACTGGTCGATTTCTGTGCTGCCACCTTTGTCCATCTGGGTTTGTCCACTGCGGACGCCAGGGTTGCAGCTGACGTGCTGGTAGCAGCCGATGCGCGTGGCATTCCCTCTCACGGGGTGGCGCGCCTACAGCGCTATGTGAACGGACTGGAAACCGGTCAAATGCTGCCCGATGCCCAAGAGAAGGTACTGGCCGATGGTCCCACGTCATTGGTCGTACATGCCCAGGGCGGCATGGGCGCTCCGGTCAGTGCGCGGACCATGGCACACATCATCGACAAAGCCGCGGACACCGGCGCCGCCTTTGGCTGCGTGCGCGATTCCAACCATTTTGGGATTGCGGGCTATTACGCCATGATGGCCCTTGAGCACGATATGCTGGGCATTGCCATGACCAATACGGCGGCATTGGGCGTGCCGACCTTTGGTCGCCAGGTCATGTTCGGCACAAATCCCTTGGCCTTTGCCGCACCGGCGGACAAAGAAGGCGCCTTCGTCCTGGATATGTCCACGACCGTGGTCACCCGCGGCAAAATAGAAGTGTATGAACGGCTGGAAAAAGAACTACCGGCTGGCTGGGCTGTGGATCGCACCGGGCGATCTGCCCACAATCCCGGCTCGCTCCTGGACGACATGTTCCATCGCACCGGTGGCGGTATTCTGCCCCTGGGTGGCTTGGGAGAGAGCTTTGGCGGCCACAAAGGCTACGGCCTGGCCGTGATGGTCGACATCCTCTGCGGGGTTCTGTGCGGCGCCCCCTTTGGCTCGGATCTGGCGGACACAGCCACCTCATCAGGGCGGGTCAGTCACTTTTTCGGCGCCATCCGCATCGATTCGTACCGTCAACCTGCCGCGTTCCGGCGGGACATGGATCGCATGTTGTGCGAATTGCGGACCAGTCCCGTGGCAGCGGACGCCGAGCGGGTGTACTATGCTGGGTTGAAGGAGAGGGAGATGGAAGAGGAGTGCCGGAAATGCGGAGTTCCGCTCGCAGCCAAGACGTGGCGCCAGTTGCAGGAGATTGCCGAAACGCAGGGGATCGTTCCCCCACCGGTCCGGGATTGAAGCAAGTAGGAGGTTTTCCGCGCCTTCATCTGAGGGGCGTGGAAAGCCACGCCCGCAAGATTGCAAAGGTGTTTCCCCTCGCGCGGCAGCAGCTGGCGCAACCTGCAGATCCCGCCAGATGGAGCGTTGGAAGCCGTTGGGAGTTTACTCTAGAGCTTGTGACCGGGACGTAGGGATCTGCCGGCGCAAAAGCATGACAGCCAAAACCATGCCCACCAGAACCAACCCCGCCCCGACATAGAACACCGCCTGAGGGCTGATCTGCTCAAAGGCAAAGCCGGCCCAAACCGGCCCGATGATGAGGGCTAGGCTGCGGGCCGATTGGTACAGGCCGAGCAACTGGCCACGGGTCCGCTCATGGCCAAAGCGCGTGACCAGGGATTGTAGACTGGGCTCCGTCACCCCCCGCCCGAACGCATAAGGAGCGAACAGCAGCGTGACCACAATTGCGCTGTCGACGGAAGCCACACCCAGCATCGCCATCAGCAACGCCCCTTGGCCTAACAACAACAGCCTGCGCTCTCCCAGGCGCGTCACCAGGGGCTTGAGTAGCGCCAACTGGGTAATCACCTGCATCAACCCGTTGAAGGTCAGCATCAGGCCGATATACAGTTGGGCCCGTTCCGGATCCGCCAGATCGGGAAAAAGGACGCGGTCCGCAAAGAGGGCAAAGAGGGCGGGCAATGCGGAGAAAGCCAGCGAACCGAAAAAGCCGATCACCAATATCAGTATCAGTGTGTGCTCTGCTAACAGGCTACGCAGTGGGACGCGCGAGCCGCGTTGCGCTGTCGTGACGTCTCCCGTGCGCTCTTCGGGTGGCAGCGACTCTTCGAGGATGAATACGGTCAGGAGCAAAGTGCCAGTGGTAATGATCGTCGCTCCGACAAAGGGGGCGACTGGGCTGAAATTGCTGAGCATCCCCCCAAATGCGGGACCAAAGATAAAGCCCACACCAAAGGCCGCCTGCAATAATCCTAACCCCTGGGCGCGATCCTCGGAACTGGTCACATCGCTGACGTAGGCCTGCGCCGTCGTAATATTGCCGCCGGTGATCCCATCCAAGATGCGCGCCACGTAGAGCATAATCATGCCGCCCGTCATGGACAGGTCAAGGCCCCAGCCATCGATCCAGTGTCCCAGTGGGCTGGCAAGGATGAAGAGGATGAAAGCTAGCACGGTGCCCATTTGGCTTGCGATCAGAATAGGACGCCGCCCAAAGCGATCCGACAGCCGGCCCAGCCACGGAGCGGCCAGGAACTGGGCGGCAAAGTAGGAGGTCGATAGCAACGTGATCTGCAGCACGGTTCCGCCGAACTGCCCCTCGGCATAGAGCGGCAGGATGGGCATGATCACCCCAGCACCCAGAATGTTGGTGAAGATGATCAAGAGGATGGGGAACAGCTGCTTACGATCCATACTCACCATTCTCTGTTCAAGAGTTCCACCCTGCCGGTTGGAACCTCCCTCTCAAGGGCAAGAGGCGCTCCGCCGCGATGAGGTCCGACTTTGGCTGAAATGCATTCAGACGGTGAACACAGGCATCTGACCAGCCGCGCAGGCACACCCAGCAGGTGAATGGTATGATACGGCGCTCGTAGCACGATATCAATCTCTCGCTCAAGTTGGTGTTGGGTCCTATGCCCCGCGCACAAGGTCCAGCACGTCGGGCAAGAGCGTCTGCGTGGTGGATAGGGCTTCGTTGCCATAGATAGTCACGTTGCCCTGCCAATCGCCAAAGTAGCCGCCAGCCTCGGCCAAGATGGGCGGAAAGGGCCCACAGTCCCAGGCATTCATGATGGGATCGAGCATCAGTTCGACGCGCCCGGTGGCGACCAGGGCGTGGCCATAGGCATCGCCCCAACCAGCATGGTAGTAGGTAGCCTGTTCGATCCGCTGCCATTCTGCGGAGCGGCCATACTTCGCAAAGTTGGCCACGTCGGAGAAGGTGACCACCGATTGGGCTAGACTCGACGTCGGGGCCACGCTGGCCCGGCGGCCGTTCCACCAACAGCCCTGGCCTGTTGCCGCGGACAGCATCTCATTCAGGCCTGGGAAATAGGCCACGCCCACCTGGACCACACCCTCGATCTCGAGAGCTATGAGCACCGAGTACAACGGCACACCATGCACGAAGGAAGCGGTGCCATCGATGGGATCGACGAACCAGCGGTGATCGGCCCCCGCGGTCTCTGTCCGGCCGTACTCCTCGCCAACGATAGCATGGCCGGGATACTGCTTCTCGATGCGCCCGCGGATCAGTTCCTCGGCCCGGCGATCGGCCACCGTGACCAAGGATTGGTCGGCTTTCAACTCGGAGTGAACGCCGGTCTGAAAGTAGCCAAGGGTCAACCTACCGGCCAGGTAGGCGGTTTCAACGGCAAAGTCCAGATAGTGGCCCAAAGATTCCGGCATGGGTCTCCTCCCTATTCCCCAACGGCTGGATACATGAAGCGAATCGCTCCTGGATGCCAAGACGGGCTGCGTGCCTGGTCGCCCGTACGATCCTCGCAGCGGGGATCGATTGCGATCTCAGGACCTGGGACCGGCACCGTAGGTCCACCTGCCAGTAAGTCTGTCGATCCCGTCGAGCGGGAGCGCCCGCATTTTAGCACCAAACCCCGCTCGAGGCAAACTAGTTTCTGACCGGACAGGCACTCCACCGGGCAAAGTCGTGGGATAGCTGTATGGCGAGTTCGTGAAGAACTCTCGCATATGCCTGAGGCACCGATCGTCATCTAGCACAATAAATCAGGTAGCTTTGCCGGTAAGCTGAGCAAGAGCCAGGCTGGAACCAGCCTGGCTCTCTTCTATGGCGACGTATGGGCTCCGGTCGCCGACGACGTCCTGTTGTCCAGGTTAGGCCGCCGGCTCCTGGCACAGCACCTCGTGGGTCTTGGCCAGCCAATCAGGGATCTCAATCATCTGCGGGCATTTGTCGAGGCATTCGCCGCACTCGATGCACAGATTGGCCCGCTCGTCCTCTTTCATAAACATGTTGTAGACCATCTGCGCCCGGTTCTCGTCGCCATACATCATCAGGTCATTGTAGATCTCGAACACGCGGGGGATATTGACGCCGCTAGGGCAGGGCAAGCAGTATTTGCAGTCGGTACAGGGGATGGGGCACAGCTTCTCGTATTCGGCCCGCACCCGCTCGACGACGGCTAGCTCCTCAGCGCTCAAAGTGCCAGGGCCCGAGCGTCCAGCGCTGACCAGGTTCTCCTCGACGTGCTGCATCTCGCTCATGCCGCTCAACACCAGTGATACCTGGGGCTGGTTCCACACCCATTGCAGCGCAAAGTCCGCCGGCGTCCGCTGGACAGGAGACGAGTCCCAGATGGCCTGCACGCTGGGAGGCACACTCTTGGCCAGGCGTCCGCCGCGGATGGGCTCCATGACGACCACGGCCAACCCGCGGTCAGCGGCGTATTCCAAGCCTTTGCGACCAGCCTGATAGTCGACGTCCATAAAGTTGTACTGGATCTGGCAGAAGAGCCACAAGTCGGAGGCATCAACGATCTCCTTGAACACCTCGTACTCGTCGTGGAAGGAGAAGCCGAGATGGCTGATACGCCCGTCCGCGATGGCACCCTCTGCCCAGCGCAGCACGCCCAGGTCCCGGACTTCGGGCCATCGATCGCCGTTGAGGCCGTGGAGCAGGTAGAAGTCGATCTGTTCGGTCTGTAGCCGCTCCAGTTGCTCGTTCAAATAGCGGTCAAAATCCTCAGCCTTTTCGACCAGCCAGACCGGCAACTTGGTCGCCAGCTTGACCCGCTCGCGGTAGCCATCCTGCAATGCGCGGCCGACACAGGGCTCGCCGGCCTGCTGATGGTAGGGGTAGGCGGTGTCCACATAGTTGACGCCCTGGTCGATGGCGTAGCGGATCATGCGCGTGGCCACCGGCTCGTCGATCTGGGCCGGATCATCGTCGATGGTGGGCAAGCGCATGGCGCCAAAGCCCAGCGCCGATGGTTGCCAATCCAGTTTGCCAAAGGTTCGATATTGCATAGCACGCTCCCTCACTGTGGTTCGCAGAGATGCCCCGCGTTGCGCGGCTTGCGGTTGGTCGGGGCATTGTATCATACCTGCAGGCATTCGACAAACTGATCGAGCCTGCAGCAGAATTGTGACCTGTTCCCGGCCTGTGGGTGATGAGTGGCTGAATGCGACCACCTCTCCGTCAAGCGCCGAACCCGGCTTCAGCGATCGAACTTCTGGCGGAGTACGTCCATGACCTGGCGGCTGATGAGCCCTTGTTCCTCGTCAAAGCGCTCTTCGAAGTTCTCATTGCCGATGAGGGCCCGCATCGCCTGCCGGGTGGGACCGTCGTATTGGCCGTTGAGCGGCCCATCGTAGTATCCGGCCCACTGCAGAATGCGCTGCGCCTCCCGCGCCAGCTCGCCCTCGAGTGGCACCATTTCGCCGGGCGCAGGCGGTTTGAAGAAAAGGTGATGCAGATCGACCAGCGCCCGGAGGCGCTCAATGGGCGCCGGGTCGTCATCGACCCGCAGGTCGAGGTAACGATCGTTGAAGCCACCATAGCCCCCCTCTGGCCGGACAACCAGAACCGCCGCCGATTGTTGGCCGCGCCGGTCACCGCCAGCCGTCTGACCAGCGGCCAGCGCCGTAACCAGGCGGTCAGCGAGCTCGCCCTGCGATGTCTCAAAGCTGCGGGCCATGGCCTCGACGGTCGCGCCACTGAGCAAGATATTGCCCTGGGCGGCATAATGTGGACCGGTACATCCCCCGGCCCACTCGTGGCATTCATCGCCGGTAAAGGTTGCTGTTTGTCCCTGCGCGTCAATGACACCGACCTGCCGGCGCGCAGCGTCCGGGTCGGCGTCAAGCAGTCGCTCGAGGGTCGCCTGCGCGCTCAAGCCATCAGCCATCAGCAACAGGCCGTCAGGCCCAAAAGATGTGTTGGCATACGATTGGGTGGCCACCGCGCCCGCGCCGGCTCGCGCCCAGGGAACGACCGCGCCCACGGCCAGAAACTTGGACTGCACAGCGATGCCCCACTCTTGCGCAGTGGGATCGTAACCCACAATCGAAAAGGTGGACAGGGTAACGGTACTGTGTGGCATGGAACGTCTACCTCCTTGGAACTTGAGTTGCACAACCAGGACTGTCCTGGGTTGCGGTCCTACAGGATTTGTAGGTCGGATAGGGCATCGGCCAGAGCCGCGGCGGTGGTGAAGTGAATGGCATGGATCCCCAATTCGCGAGCCGCCGCGACGTGGCCCCGGCTATCGTCAACGAACACGGCTTCCCCAGGCTCCACCCCCAGCCGGTCCAGCGCCAACCGGTAGATAGTGGGATCAGGCTTGGCGACGCCTTCCTCGCCGGAGCAGACGACGACGTCAAACAGGGACAGGATCCCCCAGTCCGCCAACCATTTGGACAGCCCGCGTGGGGCATTGGACAACACAGCCAATTTGTAGCGGCCATGGAGTTGGTCGAGTAGCTGGCGTACGCCTGGATTTGGGGCCTCGTCGCTGAAATAGCGTTGGCGAAAGCCTTGGATTTCGCCGGCAGTGTGCAGGCCCAATTGTGGGCCGATCTCGCGCCAGTAGTCGTCTAGCGACCGGCGCCCGAGCAATGTCTCCTCCCACGCCGGGCTGCCGTACATGATGCGGTTTAGCCGGCCAGGGGACAGTCCAAGTTCTCTTTCGTACTGCCGGAACAAAGATGGCGGCTTCTGCGCAGAGATCAC
>JASFOV010000083.1:0-11931 GCA_050116355.1 Anaerolineae bacterium | reverse complement strand
GGAGTCGCGGGAGGTGGCCGCGTAGCGGCTCATGAGCGGAAAGATGGCCTGGGTGAAGTACTGGGGAATAATCAACAGGCCATCCACGTATTTCAGGGCGGCGCTGTAGTAGCCGACGACGGTGTCACCCTTGATCGGTTTGAGCAGCATGACGTCCACGCGGAAAAAGATGGTCGCCAGAAGAAGGTTGATCATCAGCGGGAAGGATGTTCTGAGCATCCACTGGCCCGTCTGCCGATCCCATTCGAGATGTGGCCGGAAGCAATGGCGGATCAACAGGGTGCCCAGGATTGCGGCGCTGACGATGTTGGCGATCACTGAAACAGCCGCCAGGCCCACGAACCCCCAGCCAACTAGCAGGACCAACACCCCCAGGCTGACCCGCGTCAAGGCGGTTACCGTCGAGATGGCGGCCGGATACTCCATCTTTTCGTAGGCATAGAAGACGGCGCTGAAGCCATCGGCTAGATTGCTAAAGACGAGGCCCAGAGCAAAGAAGGCGATGGCGGCCACAATGTCGGGCGTCATCTGTCCATAGAGGGCATAGATGAGGATGACGAGGGTCATCAAGGGTAGCGAGAAGAGCCATAATAGTCCACGCAGCACCGTCACGGTGCTCAGATAGCGGTTGCCCTTCTCGGTTTCTTTGGCCACCTCGCGGGTGAGAAGCGTGCCCAACCCGAAGCGGACCAGGATGTCAAAGTAGCCGATAAAGGCTACGGCAAAGGTATAGCGCCCGGCCAACTCGGGAGCCAGGATGCGCAGCATCAACATGGCGAACGCAAAGTCGATGAGCCGGTTGAGGATCTGGAGCCCCATTGGCACCAGGCTGTTCTTGGCCACCCGCTTGACCGTCGGATCTTCGGCGCTCTCCCGGTAGAACCGGCCCCACAACCAGAACAGGGCCAGTAGGAACAGCACGACGACAGCCATAAAGCTTCCATAGAGGCCCAGCTTGAAGCTCATAGGCGTATA
This sequence comes from Anaerolineae bacterium, assembly GCA_050116355.1. Taxonomy (GTDB): domain Bacteria; phylum Chloroflexota; class Anaerolineae; order JAAYZQ01; family JAAYZQ01; genus JASFOV01. The sequence goes on along the minus strand of JASFOV010000083.1, from coordinate 10,956 downwards.
TTTGAAGCGGACGCGATGCGCACCTTCCGTCAGAAAGACGGCCCGAAAGTTGCCGTCGGCGCGGGCAATGGCTAGTTCTGTCTCGTTGTCAGGTTCGGTCTTGGGCGTGGGGAGTGATCCGGTAGGATCGGAGCGGTAGGCCTTCCAGCCGGGGAAGTAGCTGTCGGCCAAGACCAGCCAGCCCGGACCGGGCATCTCGACGTCGACAAAGACGGTGTTGGGCCCGTAGGCCACCACGGTAGCCGGCTCCAGGGGCCAGCTGGTGTCATCAATCTGCGGGGCAGGCTCGGGCATCACGGACTGGTCGAGAAGGATCACCTGGCGCGGGTCGAACGAGCCAAGTCGCGCGGCGAGGCCGGTTGGCTCTAGAACCTCGAAGTGGGGCAGGGCAAAGGCCCGCGGTAGGGCATCGGTATTTTCGTAGATGCGTACTTTGCCGTCATAAACCTGCTGGTAATCCGCATTGGGGATCTCGCCTTCAGTCACGACATAGCGAACGGTGAGCAGGTCGAGTAAGGGCGAGCTGAGATTGTCCCGGCCATAGATGGGGGCGACTTGATTGTAGAGCAGTTCCCCTTGCTCTTCAATGGCGCGCATGTACTGGACGTACTGGGCGGGAATGATCGAATCGTAGCCGCGGACATCCTGCAGGCCCTGCCACCAAGGGATGTTGGGATTCAGGGTCTTGGTGCTGCCTTCGGGCCGGTAGACGGTCAGTCGCCACGGCTCGCTGTCCTCGGCCTGCTCCTGCAGAAACTCGATAGCAGGCGGTGTAAACTCGAGAAGGGCAGGATCGACCGCCGGATTGAAGCCCCAGCCAAACACGATCAGATCGGCAGCGACGACGAGCACGGCCAGCGGCTGCCAGATGGGAATCCGCCATCGACGGGGAAAGAGATAGATGGGGCAGCGGCTGACACGGAGCACGATGCCGCCGGCGGTCAGCATCAGAGCCAGCACGAGCAAGTTGCGCCATTCGTACGAGAGCAGCATCTGGCCGCTGCTGAATGCTTCCTGAGCTTTGTCTACTGCGGCCAGAAGGCGATCAGCTAGAGGGACAAAGGTGCTGGGTGCGATGAACACCACGAGCAGGCCCGCTAGCAGCGCCAGCCCGCCGCCCAGGGCCGCCCACGTCAACAGCGAGACCCAGGGCTGTCTACCGTCCTTATCCCGGCCGGCCCCGTACTTGCGGCGCAGAATGGACAGTCGCTGGGCACCGTAGCCAGCTAGCACCGCCAGGCTGAGGGTATAGGGAAACACCCAGCGGAATGGAGAGTGAAGTTGCTTGATGCCTGGCAATCCATAGTACAACACTGCATACAACGGCGTGCCAAAGATGAGCAGCAGCGAAATCAGCGCCAGCGCGGCAAAGAGCCAGATATGGCGCCGGCCCTTCGGTGAGCGGAATGATCCAACCACGGCCACCAAGGCTAGCAACAGCGGCAGGATCCCGGTGTAGCTGCCGGCTTCTACATAGTTCTTGATGCCCCAGAAGATGCGATCGACGGCCACCCATTGGCGCGTGACCAGATCCCAATAGCCGTGGTGGGCTGGATTGCCGTAGAAATCGGGCACCAGGAAGGTGATCAGTTGGCGGGTAGGATAGGCCCAGCCGACGACGTCCGAATAGGTGACAGAGCCTTCGCGAAAGTTGCGGGTGACGAGCTCGAACAAGGGGATCAATTGCACCGAGCCCAGGCCCAACCCCAGGCCGGTCATAAAGACCAGCCAAAAGCCCAAGCGCAGAGCGGGACGCCACGATCCGATCCGCCGCCATAGCAGAATCAAACGGACCAGCGCATAGACGGCCATCACCATCAGGGTGTAGACCAGGATCTCGGGGTGACCGGCCAAGATGTGCACACCCAGCGCGACGGCACCGACGATGACATAGACGATGGGCACAAAAGGACCAGTCCCCTTGGCCTCTTGCTTGCGGACCATGATCTCTATGATGGCCAGCAACAGCGGCAACCAGGCTGCGGCGGCGATAATCATGGTGAACACGACACTGACCAAGAAGAAGGCGCTCAGTTGGTAGGTGACGCCGGCGATGAGAGCTGAGAAGCGACCCAAGCGCAGCGCCCGGCCAAAGATGTACATGAAGGCGCCTGCTAGCCAGAGTTGCAGGACCGTGAACAGCCCATAGGCACGCGGCAGAGGCAGGACGTAGAAGAGCGCGCTAAAGGGATATAGGGCCGAGTGCTGTCCTGCCGCCAGGAATGGCACGCCGGCAAAGAGATGGGGGTTCCACAACGGGATCTCTCCATCCTGCAGAGACTCGACAATGAACTGCTTCCAAACCTGGTTCTCCAGGACAAGGTCGCTGAGGAGTTCGTTGTGCGGTGGCAGGGAGACGTTCTGTTCGGCGGCAAAACTGCGATAGGGTTCCCACTGGAACAGGTTGTCCGCTGGGAGGAGGGTCTGGCTGCCCAAGGTCACCGGCCCGAACAGGATCAAGGGCAGGATCAGGAGGATGAACAAAGCTCCCAGATCCTTGAGCCATCTACTGGATCGTGGCATGATCGTTGAGCACCAAAGGCCAGAGGGTACCAGAATTCGTGCTAGACCCGCTGGGCGTTGCGGTGCCTCCACCGGATCTGGAACGTGCGCAGGGCGGCCTCGATCTTGACCGAGTTGGTCATCTTGGACTTGCCGATGCGCCGGTCTTCGAAATAGATGGGCACCTCAAAGAAACGGAATCCACACTTTTCCGTCAGGTAGGCCATTTCCACCTGAAACACGTAACCGTTGGAATGAACGCGATCCAAGCCAATGCCTTCCAGGGTTGCCCGGCGCCAGCATTTGAATCCCGCCGTGGCATCCTTGACCTTGACGCCTAGAATGAGTCGGGTGTAGACGCTGTTGGCCCACCAACTTAGCAGGTAACGCCACCAGCTCCATCGTTCGTCGGTGCCGCCCCCGGAGACATAACGGGAGCCGATGACGACATCATAGTTCTCTATCTTTTCCAAGAACTGGGGGATATAGGCCGGCGAATGAGAAAAATCGGCATCCATCTGTACGACAAGGTCCGCCCCGTGATCCAGGGCATATCGAAAGCCGGTGAGGTAGGCTGTGCCCAGCCCTAGTTTGCCCGTCCGGTGGATCACGTGTACGTGACCGTCGTGCTCCGCCACGAGCTCATCCGCGACCTGTCCTGTGCCATCCGGTGAGTTGTCGTCCACGATCAGGACCTGCAGGCCGGGCAGATCCAAATCCAGAAGTTCACCGACCATGACCGGCAGATTGTCGGCTTCGTTATACGTGGGAATCACCACCATCAGCTTGGTTTCATTCATGGGTGCCTGCTTGCTCAGATTCCTGCCCCAGAGGCAGGGGCGAGCGGGCTGATTATACTATGATCAACTGGAAAGGTCAACAAGCTGCCGGGAACGGACTCTCTCCTGCACAGGCCGAGGATCGCGTGTTTTCTCGGATTCCAGCATCCTCGATGGCTTTGAGTTGACCGGTTGCCGGTTTCACCGTATAATGCTCTGGCAAGGGGCGACATCGGCGGTGACAGGGGAGCGTCGAACGTCCCAATGTGGGACGATGGCTTGGAACAACAATAGTCCGGCTTCTATGTCCGGCAGGCCAAAGCTCATGTACAGCGAACAAGGAGAAGGGAAAGGAAACAAACATGTCTGATCCGCATACAACAAGCCAGCATCTGGCCCGGCATACCATGGGCACCTGGAGATCGCGCGCGCATTGGAAACAACCCCTGCTCGTAACCAAGGCCGAAGGGGTCTACTTTTGGAATGAGGACGGAAAGCGCTTTCTAGACCTGTCCTCACAGTTGATGTGTTCCAATCTGGGTCATGGCAACAAGGAGGTCGCTCAAGCGATAGCGGACCAAGCGACAACGTTACCCTTTGTTGCGCCGGGCTTTACGACCGAAGCGGCCATCCAGGCTGTGCAAGCGCTATTGAAGGTGGTTCCAGAGGGGCTAGAGGTCTTTTTCTTCTCGACCTCGGGCACCGAGGCGAACGAAGCCGCGGTAAAGCTGGCGCGGCAATTCAAAGCACCCAGCTACAAGATTATCTCGCGCTATCGCTCCTACCATGGTTCAACGCCGACCAGCATGGCTCTGACCGGCGATCCAAGGCGTATCTTTGCCGAAAGGACACGGGGCACCATGCCGGGCATTCGCTTCGCCCCTGATCCTTATTGCTATCGTTGCCCATTCGGTCTCTCCTACGCTGACTGCGATCTGCAGTGCGCTCACTACCTAGACTATATGATCCGGGAGGAAGGCAACGTGGCGGCGCTGGTCGTCGAGCCCGTGGTTGGCACCAACGGCCGTATTGTGCCGCCGCCCGAGTACTATCCTATCTTGCGCCAGATCTGCGATCGACATCAAGTGCTCCTCATTGCCGATGAGGTCATGTCGGGCTGGTACCGGACGGGCAAAGCATTTGCCATGGATCATTGGGGCGTGACACCCGACATTCTGACGACGGCCAAAGGATGTACCGCGGCTTACGTGCCTGCGGGTGTGACTGCCTGTACAGGCCAAGTCGCCGAATTCTTTGAGGATACGCCCTTTGTCCACGGTCATACCTATGCCTACCATCCCCTGGCGGCGTCGGCGATACCGGCTGCCATCTCCGAGTACGCCCACCTGATGGCATCGGGCCTGCCGCAAAGGGTGGCCGAATACCTGAAACAGCAGCTGTACGATCTGGGTACGCGGCATCCGAGTGTGGGCGATGTGCGCGGCATGGGCCATTTCTGGGCGCTGGAGTTGGTCAAAGACCGCGGTAGCAAGGAACCTTTCAACACCAAGGCGGACAAATTCGTCAAGGGACCGATGATGACTGAGCGGGTGGCCAAACAGGCCATGGACCACGGGCTCTATGTTGCCGCCTGGTACGACAATCTGATCGTTGCCCCGCCCCTGATCATCACCGAAGAGGAAGTGGATGAGGCCATTGAAATTCTCGATCGAGCTCTGGTCGTCGCCGATCAGGAGGCCGTGGAGACGGACATCCCAGTCTCAACCAGCAGTGAGTTTGGCTCCATTCGCTCCTAGCGAGGGTTCACGATGAAGCGCACGAACGCCCGGCGCGTATCGTGAGTACCTCTTTGCACCACCGATTCCACGCTCCCCGGGCCATCCGTGGCCCGGGGAGCCGCAACATCCCCAGATACTTGCCTGTCTTCTGTTATGAGCCGATTAGCCTGCCGCGCTATTGAAAAGTCACAGTCACCCACTTCATCCGGTTTAATGCGGCGAATTGGTCAGAAGAGGCGTAACGCGCCCTCGAGATCCTGGGCCAGCTAGTTGCCGAACTCGTGTGACAGCAGACGCGGCTCTGGGGTCCCTATCCCTGGCCGGCGTGGCTGGCACCCAATCTATGTTCGTTGATCCGTAGTGACATCCTTAATTGTGGGTGAACCGTCCAGAATCTTGCGCCCTTTTTTGACATCCAACGCTCAAGATGCTATAATCAGCCCTGATCAGTAGTTATACTTTGGACCACCGCTGGCATCATATCAGCTAGCAAGGAGGGAGTAGATGAGCGAAGAGGCTATGTCGTGTGTCCAATCAGCACGGGGACCGCTGGTGTCCCCCGAATCCCAAACACCCGCTGAGGGTGAATCCCAAACATCTGACAAGGAGGTAGAAATGGCATTGGCACGTGTGGGTCACAAGGCGCCAGATTTCGAGGCAAGTGCCTTTGTAGATGGCGGCTTCAAGAATGTCAAACTGTCGGACTATGCCGGCAAATGGGTGACACTGTGTTTCTATCCGGGTGATTTCACCTTCGTCTGACCGACGGAATTGTCGGCCGTGGCCGTCAAGTATCCGGAATTGCAGGAACTGGGTGTCGAGGTGCTGGCCATGAGCACCGATAGTCGCTTTAGCCACAAAATCTGGCAGGAGGAAGAGCTGTCCAAGATGGTGGACGGCGGTGTTCCATTCCCGTTGCTCTCCGACCAGACCGGCGAGATCGGCAAGATGTACGGTGTCTACGATGAAGCGGCCGGGGTGGACATCCGGGGTCGCTTTCTCATCGATCCGGACGGCGTGATCCAGGCGATGGAAGTCGTGACCCCACCCGTGGGACGCAACGTGAGCGAGTTGTTGCGCCAGGTCCAAGCTTTCCAGTTGGTGCGCGAGACCAAGGGGGCCGAAGCCACGCCGTCGGGCTGGCAGCCGGGCAAGCCGACCCTGAAGGTTGGACCGGATCTGGTAGGCAAAGTCTGGACGGTTTGGAATACAGATCTAGCCTTTTGAACCATTCATCTCGTACGTTCAGCCTGCTCATCCTCTGGGGTGAGCAGGTTTTTTTGTGGTGGTATTTTACAGCCAATTTGGGATATGGTATGATAAGTATGGAATGTCTCGATCTGTCTTGCCGCCGGACGGATCCTATTGCGAGACTTCCGGTTTGCTCCTTCGTGCAGTTGGCGCTGGACGGGGTGGCAGATGGGACACTATGAGCAAGGGCCAGCCATCGGCCATCTGCGGCTAGACACCGATTTCGGTAGTCCTGGGGCGGAGCCCAAAGGCTGGGACTGGGTACGAGATGCTTGCAAACATTGAGGGAGTTCCCCGTCCGCTGGGGGGAGGGCCAGGCGTATGAATCCAATTTATCTTGACTACAATGCGACGACGCCCATCGCGCGCGAAGTCGCAGAGGCGATGGTTCCCTATCTGTACGAGTATTTCGGCAATCCTTCCAGCAGCCATCCCTATGGAGTGGCAACCAAGCGAGCTGTAGAAGCGGCTCGGGCCCAGGTAGCCGATCTGCTTGGCTGTGAGGCAGGAGAGGTGATCTTTACCAGTGGCGGCACCGAGAGCAACAACTATGCCATCAAGGGCGTCGCGCTGGCGCACCGCGAACGGGGCAATCACATCATCACTTCGGCGATAGAACATCCAGCCGTGATCAAAGTCTGCACCTGGCTGGAGGAGCAGGGGTTTCGGGTGACGGTATTGCCTGTGGATGAATATGGCCTGGTGGATCCAGCTTCCCTGGAAGCAGCGATCAGCGCCGATACATTGTTGGTGACCATTATGCATGCCAACAACGAAGTGGGTACGGTGCAGCCCATCGCCGAGCTGGCCGAGATCGCCCGCCAGCATGGAGCCCTGATGCACACCGACGCGGCTCAGTCCGTGGGCAAGATTCCGGTGCGGGTCGCAGAGCTGGGCGTCGATCTCCTGTCGGTCGCCGGCCACAAGCTCTATGCGCCCAAAGGCGTTGGGGCTTTGTATGTTCGCGACGGTCTAGCACTGGCACCTTTGATCCACGGCGCCGGTCATGAAGGTGGGCGCCGGCCAGGCACCGAGAACGTGCTGGAGATCGCCGGTTTGGGGCAAGCTTGCTACATCGCGCGGCGGGACTTGGACAAAAACCAGGCCCACTTCCGCGACATGCGCGATCGATTGCACGATGGCTTGGTGCAGGAGCTGGGCGCAGAGGCTATCCGGCTCAATGGCCATCGCCAGAAGCGGCTGCCCAACACCCTCAACCTGAGCTTTCGAGCGGTCGAGGCCAATACGCTGCTTGCTGAAATCGGCGACAAGGTAGCGGCGTCAGCTGGCGCAGCTTGCCACGCCGACGAGGTGGATGTGTCGTCTGTGCTGGCAGCTATGGCAGTCCCGGTTGAATGGGCCATGGGTACGGTCCGTTTCTCTGTAGGCCGTGACACCTCGCAAGAAGAGATAGATCGAGCTATTGAAATTGTGGCCGGAGCCGTGCGACGGCTCCAGCCGCAGGCGGCCATGGCCGCCCCGGTTCTGCTGTCCGATGCTGCTGAGGTCAAGCTTACACGCTATACCCATGGGCTGGGATGCGCTTGCAAGCTCCGGCCCCAGGCATTGGAACAGGTGTTGAGCCGCCTACCGGTGCCTGTTGACCCGCAGGTGTTGGTCGGCACGGATACGGCCGACGACGCGGCGGTGTACCGCCTCAACGAGGAGATCGCCCTGGTGCAGACCGTGGACTTTTTCACGCCTATCGTAGATGACGCCTATTGGTTCGGGGCCATTTCAGCGGCCAACTCACTGAGCGATATCTATGCGATGGGGGCCCGGCCGCTGTTCGCGCTCAACATCGTCGGCTTCCCCTCCAACCGGCTGCCGATGCGCGTGCTGGAGCGAATTCTCCAAGGCGCAGCGGACAAAGCGGCGGAGGCCGGGGTGTCGATCATCGGCGGACACACAGTCGATGATACTGAGCCCAAGTATGGCTTGGCGGTAACGGGCGTGGTTCACCCCGGCCGGGTGGTACGCAACAGTACCGCTCAGCCTGGTGATCTTTTGGTATTGACCAAGCCGCTGGGTACGGGCATCGTCTCTACGGCGGTCAAGCGCGGGCTAGTTGACGAGGCGGCGGCGCAGCAGGCAGCGGAGATGATGGCCACCCTGAATCGCCCGGCCGCCGAGGCCATGCTCACGGTGGGGGCCAACGCCTGCACCGATATCACCGGGTTCGGTTTGCTCGGTCACCTGCGCGAGATGGCGGCGGGCAGTGCGGTGGACGTGACGCTGCATGCCGGCGCTGTGCCTCTTCTGCCTGCCGCCCGTACATTCGCCGCAGCCGACGTCGTGCCGGGCGGCACCCTCAACAATTTGGCCTTCGTGGAACAACACGTAGATTTTGCCCCGGAGGTGTCACGCGTGCAGCAGCTCCTTCTGGCGGATGCCCAAACGTCCGGCGGCTTGCTCATCAGCCTGCCGGCCGCGAACGCAGATGCCCTGCTGCCGGCCCTCCGGGCTGCGGGCGTTGCGGATGCGGCGATCATTGGCCGGGTCACCGGTCGCGGCGCGGGACAGATTCGCGTGGAGCGCTGAGCCGTTGCTGATCCGCCAGCGCGCGGCTTTGGCGGGAACAGGTCCTGGACTGGTGCGGCTGCGCACAAAGGGGGTAGCTAGCGATCCATGCCGCGCCCCATTGCCAAAGCGTTTTCGGCCCAGGGCGGTGCGGGTCAGCTTCAAAATGCTACATGTGGAATAGGCGACAGACTGGTGCGCGCCGCTACTCGTTCAAAAAGCACTCGATGCCCCGCGTCACGCCCAGAGCTACCGTATGGGCTCCCTCGGTCAGGATCTGTCGGTCGGCGCCCATGAAGCCTAGCTCGATGATGGCCCCAGGCGTTTGAGGATCGATCTCGTTAAAGGCATGGTACACAGTCATGTCGTAGGTGATGCTATTCCTGTGGAACGGCAGGCCGGTCGTGCGACCATACTCTTGGATCAGGCAGGTCACCAGGCGATCTTCTACCTCTGGGATGGCGCTGCCCGATACACGAGCGACTTTGAAGCCGCTGGCCTCAGGCACGTTACACGCATCGCTGTGGATGGAGACAAAGGCGGCGGCCTTGTAGCCCGCAAGCTTGTCAGAGAACTCGGGCAGCAACTCCGCATCGTACCCCTTGCTCTGGAGAATGGCCACCACCTGGGCCGCAATATCGGTATTGATGGAGACTTCTTGGAGGCCATCGTCACAAATCGCACCGGAGTCACTCTGCCAATGACCGGCGACGATGCCTATCTTGGGCGGCCGGGGAATTGTCGTGGGCGTGGGGATTGGCTGGTCGGTCGGGGCGGGTTGGGGTGTGGACGTGGGAACAGGGGTAGGGCTCGGCATCATGGTCGCGGTGGGAGCATCGGCGATCGTGGTGGGTGTGACGGTATCGGCCTGAGGGTCTGCGCGCAGCCAGGTGACCAGCGTAACGCCCAAGACCGCCACCACCACAAATAGCCCAATTGTCAGTACCGACCTGCCCGTCCCTTGTCTGGACAAAGAAATCCTCTCGCTGCGTTTCTGACAGAATCATACCCCTAACCATGAATTCTGTCAAGCTTCTAGGTGACAACGAGGAGGGCTATGGCAGGCAAAGGCAGGACGAATCTCGGCTGCGGCCTGACGGCCGTGGCGCGCCTCTTGACCCAGTAGCATAGATTGCTTCACGCGCTCTCCTATGCTATAATGGCTCCATCGAAAAAGAAGGGACAATCATGAGCCTATTGGACATTGCCCAACACGTACGACAGAATCACGCTCTAGAGCACGCTACCATGCATGTATTGGCCCGGCGCAACCCGTACGCGCGCTTGGTGGCGCGCAGCACGCCGTCAGGGTTTGTCGTCTATGGATCGTTGGATACTCAGGAAGTGGCTGCTGCGGCCAGCGAAGCGCTTAGCCGCTTGCTGGCGGGAGAGGACTATTTGGCTGTGCATCCACGCTGTGGCACCAATCTGGCTGTCACAGGTGTGATGGCCGGAGCTGCCGCTTTTGGGGTTAGTATGGGGCGTTCCCGATCAAGGTTCGAGCGACTGCCATTGGCTCTGGCTGCGGCTACACTGGCGGCTTTGATCGCCCAGCCGCTGGGTCACCGCCTCCAGGAGCGAGTCACCACTACACCCCATGTAGACGGGCTGTATATTGCCTCGGTGACGCGCCAGCAACAGGGCAACACGATTCGGAACAAAGTGGCCATCGGACGGGAGTAGGTAGTGTTCTATATCCTGCATGGCGATGATGACTTTGGCCGGGACGAGGAATTGGCTCGTCTGCGCAACAGGATGGCTGGCGACGATCCGGCCATGGCTGATCTGAACACGGTCATCTTGGATAGCCAGAAGCTGACGCTCGGTGAGTTGCGCCATGCGTGCGACTCGATCCCCTTCATGGCCGATCGCCGGTTGGTGATCGTTCACGGTCTGCTGGCGCGGCTGGTGCCATCCGGCCGTAAGAAGGATGAGCCGGCGTGGAAGCGTGACTGGCTGCAGGAACTGTCCGACTATCTGCCGCTGCTGCCGCCGACCACCCGCCTGGTCTTTGTGGAGAACAAAGCCCTCAAACCCGCCCACCCTATCCTGCGAGTGGCCGAAGAAGAGCGTAAGCGAAAGCGGGGCTTTGTCAGGCTCTTCGAATTGCCCCAGGAGCGCAATCTACCGGGTTGGATCCACAAGCAGGCCCGAGCTAAAGGGGC
>JASFOV010000082.1:0-11967 GCA_050116355.1 Anaerolineae bacterium | reverse complement strand
CTCTGGATTGGTGAAATCGATTGCCGCTAGTCCCTGCCCAGCAAAGGCCTCGATAACTGGGCTGACCCCGCCACCGGGCCGGGAGACCAGGTAGTCGCTGGCTAGGCCTTCGCTGTACACGGGCGTCCCAGCCGGCACGTAGGGGTTGATCCACAGGCAGGTGCGCACACCCTGTTGGCGCAAGCTTTGGATCATCTGCTCGGGATCGGGAAAGGCAGCGGTGTCCCATTCGTAGGTGGACCACGGACCCTCCCCCATCCACCACGGGTCGAGGCTGAGTACGTCAAAGGGCAGATCGCGCGTCCGCATTTCGTGGGCCACGGTTTCCACTTCTTCCCGGGTGCGGTACCCAGCTCGAGAGACCCAGAAACCGAATGACCATTTCGGCGGAACCGGCGCATGACCAGTCAGGTCCGCATACCGCTTCAAGATCCGCTTGAGGTCTGGTCCATAGATGAGGAAATAGTCCAGGTGGCCTTCGTCGACGTGGATGGAATAGGAGATGCTTGACTCACAACCCATACGGAAGACCATGGGGTACGAGGAATGGACGAACAGGCCATAGCCGGCCGTGCTCATCAGGAAGGGGATGTTCTTGTACGAACGCGGGCTGCTGACATTGCCCGAATCGACCGTCCACAGCACGACTTCCTGGCCCCATTTGTCGAGGGGCGTGAATCGCTCGCCCAAGCCGTAAAAGGCCTCGCCCGGGGTGACCGTCACCGTCTCTCGTGCGGTCAGGCGACCATCGGCGTCCTCGTCAAATCCGGTTGGGGGGACCTCGTAGTACGGTCCGTAGGCCCGGTCGTAGCATTGCTCGCTGAAGAAGGGAACGGCCTGATCGCCCTCCACCGCATCAAAGACGCGCATCTGCCAGGGAAAGCGAAGAAACTCTACGCGGAGTCGTCCGGTGCGTAGGATCACCCCGTCCTCCCGTTCGTAGACCTCGAAGGGGGGAGGGGGCTGGGCGGAGCCATCTTGGACAAGGATCTCGCGCGGTCCCTGACCAATGCCATTGGCGCCCATGCGGACGCGAAGGATGTCCGGGGCGGTGACGTCCACCTGGAAGTCGACCACCTTGTCGTTGGCCATCTCGCACTGGAACAGGAGGCCGCGCTCCGTGCGCTCAAAGCGGAGCCACCGGCGCAGGTAATGAGCCGCCACTTGGATATCTGTAACGTCAAGTGGCACCGTGATCGAGTGCCAAGGGACCTGCTTGTTCATAGGCGTCCTTACCTCTGTTGTGACCAGGATAGGTTGTCCTGACGGTCATTATAGCGGGCGCTGTGAGCTCTGTCAAGTTGCGCTTAAGTTCCATGTAGCTGCTTAAGTTAAACTGGACATTGGATTTAGTGTGGCTGGATAGCTGGCTTTCCTGTTAAGCGATGGTTGACAGTGGGTAGCGGCTATGCTATAATCAGCGCAGGTCCGACGGATTCATAGACATTGAGGTCTAGACCATGAAACGATCACCTTTCTACAGTGAAATCGCAAGCTATTCTCCCTCCTTTGTAACTGTACAGGGCTGGGAAGTTCCGAATGAGTTCACCTCTGTGGCCGACGAGCACCGGGCCGTTCGCGAGCGGGTGGGCCTGATGGATTGGTCCTCCACAGGCGAGTTCGAGGTGAAAGGGCCGGACGCCCTGGCCGTAGTCCAGCGATTGATCGTCAATGACGCTTCCACTATGCCGGTCAATCGCGTCCTCTATACCTCGATCCTCGACGAGGCGGGCGGCATCCTGTCCGATATCACCGTGTACCGGCTGGCCGAGGAGCACTATATGCTCATGACCGCCTGGGGCAGCAATGCAGATAATGAGCGGCCCGAGTACGATCTGCTCCAGGAATATTGTCGGGGGCGCAATGCGTTTGCCTTTGATGCGTCTCCAGGCGTTGGGCTTTTGGCGCTGCAGGGCCCCCAATCGCGGGCCTTGCTCAGCGAACTAACCCCTGCCGATCTTGACAACCTGCCCTATATGTGGGCCTTGCCGGCGCAGATGGCTGGTGCCCGGGCACTGATCTCGCGCACGGGTTACACCGGCGAGCTTGGCTACGAGATTCTGATACCGGCTGAGCATGCACACGACGTGTGGCAGGCACTGATCGATGCGGGCGAGCGATTTGGCCTGGCCCTGTGTGGCCTGGCCGTCGCCTTCGGTTTGCGCATTGAGAAGGGCTATATCATGCGCTTTGACTTTGCCGGCGGGCGTACGCCGTACGAGGTTGGCCTGGGCTGGACGGCCAAGCTGGATAAGGGGGATTTCCTCGGGCGTGAGGCGCTCATCCAGCGCAAAGAGGCTGGTTTCACCGAAAAGCTTGTGGCCTTGGCGCTCCAGGATGATTATGTGCCGGCGACAGGGGATGCGATTCTGGACGGCGATGAGCCCACCGGGGTGGTGACCAGCGCCGCCTACGGCTATGCGGTGCAGCATCCGATCGCGCTCGGATACGTGCCTGTGGCGTTTGCCCGTGTGGGGACTCGGGTGATCATCCGAGATGGGGAGGGCGATCGGCACCCGGCCCGGGTGGCTGAGCGCTCAGCCTATGATCCCCAAGGCGCCCGCCTGCGCTCGTAGCGCTTGAGAGACCGCAATGACACTGTTGGTCCAAGGAGCTGCCTATCTGGTCCGTGCGGCGGATCGCGTTGAGCGTGACTGCGATGTGCTGATCGAGGGCAACCGCATTGCCGGGATCGGCCGCTACCAGCCCGAGCCTGGGTGGCGTGTGATTGACGCCACAGAGTGTGCGGTGATGCCCGGCTTGGTGAATGCGCACACACACCTCTACCAGAACTTTCTCAAGGGTCTGAACGATGGTCTGACACTGGTCGATTGGTGCACCGAAGTCTTGTTTCCGGCGGCCGATGTGATCCACCGTGATCATCGCCAGGCCGGTGACGAGCGCATGGGCTATGCCTGGTCGCTGGCAGCTGCCCTAGAGATGATCAAATCGGGCACCACCTGCTGCATCAACATGGACATGACCATGGATGCTGTGTTCCAAGCCTGGCTTGACATCGGGTTCCGCGGCTTGGGCGCGGTCACCCTGGTTGACCAGTGGCTTCCCCCAGAGATCCGGCAACCCATCGACGCCTCGAAGCGGGAAGCACTTGGCTATATCGAACGTTGGCACCGGGTGCCTGCGGACAGCCCCCGTGTGCAGCTCGCCCTGGCACCCTCGGCCCCGTTTCTGGCCAGTCCTGAGCTTCTGTACTGGACGCGCGAGCAATGTGAGCGCCTGCAAACCAGCGTGCAGATCCACGTAGCGGAGACGCGTTACGAGGTCCAAGAGATCGCAGAGCGAGCCGGTACGACCCCTCTTCGCTACCTAGATCGTTTTGGGTTGGTGGATCACCATTTGACAGCGGTCCACTGTGTCCATATGACGGAGCAGGACCTAGATCTGCTTGAGAGGCGCAAGGTAGTGCCCGTTCATAATCCCAAGAGCAACATGAAACTGGGCAGCGGTATCGCACCGGTAGCGGAGATGCTACGCCGCGGAATCCCCGTGGCGTTGGGCACCGATGGCAGCGCCTCCAACGATCTGCAGGATATGTTCGAAGAGATGCGGTTCGCGGCACTGCTGCAAAAAGTGGCGGCCCAGGATCCATCCGTCATCTCGGCACAGGATGTGTTTCGGATGGCGACGGAAAACGGGGCCAAAGCAGCCCGTATTGATACCGGTACCCTCGATCCTGGACGGCTGGCAGATCTCGTCTTGGTGGATCTGCGCCAACCGCATCTACTGCCGGTGCACGATATTGTCAATAGCCTGGTATATTGCGCCAAGGGGTCGGACGCTGACACTGTCATCATTGATGGTCGGGTGGTGATGCATGGGCGAAGGCTCGTGACGATGGACGAGCAAGCGATCCTGGACAAGGCCCAGGAATGGGGCCAGAACCTACGCCAGCGCAGCCTGCAGAGCAGCCTCTACCAACAGGTTGGAGCGTAAGAAAGGAAAGCCTGTAGTGAATGACCTTTTGAGTGCGTTGATCGGCATCTGTGGCCCGGACCGGGTCTCTGACAAACTGGCGGACCGCATCTGTTACACCCGGGATTGTGGCCCCAGTCCGGGGGGTATCCCTGATCTGATTGTCCGACCAGTCTCTGCCTCAGAGATCTCGGCGGTTATCCAAGTCGCCAACAAGCACCGTACACCGGTCTTTATCTGGGGACGTTCAACCACGTTCATTGGCAACGGTATCCAGGAGGGGTGTATCCTTCTGGCGCTGGATCTGATGGATGAGATCGAAACGATCGATCTCGATAGAAAGTTGGTGGTTGTTCAGCCAGGAGCAGTCTGGCACGCGGTGGACGTGGAGCTGAACAAGATAGGGTGGGAACTGGCGGTGCCTGGTCCCGGGGGGATGTTCTCTTGCACCATTGGCGGTTCGGTGGCCTATAATGCTGTGCCCCATGGGCTGTTTGAATATGGGATGACAGGCCAACATGTGATCGGCCTCGAAGTCGTGCTTCCCGACGGGACGATCCTGAATACGGGCAGTGGCTCCAACGAGGCCGCAGGCCATCTCCATTTCGAGCGGTATGCCAATGGTCCCGATCTGACGGGTCTGTTCATCGGATCGTACGGGGTGTTGGGGATCATTACCAAGGTCTACTTCCGTATCCGGCGCATCCCAGCCGCCGAGCGGTTCGCCTTCTATGGCTTTGACAGTTATGAGCAGGCGGTCGATGCGGCCAAAGGAATCCAAAGGCAGAATGCGGCATCGCATCTGGTGGGTTTGTTCGGCGGTCCCAAGCCGGCCAACTATGAGGAACATGATGCGTTCCTGCACATCGTCGTGCGCGATTCGGAGCCGGCCGCCCAAGAACGGCTACGGGTCGCTCAAGCGGTCTGCGAAGCACTGGGCGGGCATCCCTTGGATGGTGAGGCCACCCGCCGCTACTGGACGGGACACATGTACTCCTGGTTGCGCAATACGCCACCGGCTCACTACTACGGCAACCGGCCCTTCATGTGTCCCGAGGTGGCCGGGTTCATGCCGACCGACTCGGTGAAAGATGCGATCCGTTTTCTGCGGGAGGACGCCATCGCCCACGCGGACGAGTTCGAGCGCTACGATATCCGCATCAAATGCTATGACGTCTACTTTTCGACCAATGCCGCCTTTATCTGGATCGATACCCTCTATCCAGAGCTCGAAGATGACGCCTGGCGCTACGGACTGGCCCTACGCTCCCGCTACACCGATGAGTTGTGCCGGCGCTATATGTCGCCCGGTGGTATTCTGCAGGCGATTGCGCCCGAGGTGATGACCAAGCTGGGCACAGGATTCGAGTTTATCAAGCTGCTGAAACGCACCCTGGACCCCAACTACATCCTGAACCCAGGGGTCCTCTACCTGGAACCGGAGGTGAGCCATGCCCGCTAAGCCAACCAAGCCCGAACAGAAAGGGCTCACCTCCGACAGCAGCCCGCGCCGGATTGACGCCTTGCGCAATTTGGTCTACCAGTGCAACCGCTGCGGCCAGTGCCTCGATTTCTCCACCGTCGGGCAGGCACCCAAATGCCCTGCATTTGAGGGCGGGCTGTTCGAGTCGTACGCCGCGCGCGGCAAATTCAATATCGCCCGGGCGCTGGTGGATGGCGTCATGGACTATGACCAGGACATCGCCGAACGGGTCTTTGGTTGTACCGAGTGCCGCGCCTGCGCTCAAGATTGCTTCAAGTACCTGGACACGACAGGCATGTTTACGGTGCTGAAAGAAGATCTGGCCCGCCTCGGCCTGATTCCCGAGAACTTTCGGGAAGGCCTACACGGTCCAGATGGGCTTGACGAGACTCACAATGTCTACAAAGCTCCGCACGACGAGCGGCTGTCCTGGTTGAGCGACAGGGAGCGGGTCGATCAGCCCGCGGAAACCGCTTTCTTTGTGGGTTGCAGCTCGGCCTACGCCCGGCAGAACATGTCGGTTGATACCGCGGGTACACTCGACCGCTTGGGAGTTGAGTACACCATCCTAGCCGACGAGTGGTGTTGCGGGCATCCCTACATGGCGGCCGGTGAGCTGGATCGCGCACGGCAGGCATTGGAGCACACCATCACCCAGTACCAGGATTTGGGCGTGCGGCAGGTGGTGTTCAACTGCCCGGGTTGCCTCAAGACCTTCAAGCACGATGCGCCCAAGGTGCTAGAGCGTCCGCTGCCCTTCGAGCCGCTGCACATCCTGGAGCTTGTGGCCCGCATGGCTGAACGAGGCGAACTCCGCTTCCGGCCGGTCGATCCCAAGATCGCGGTGACCTATCATGACTCCTGCACCATGGGGCGCTGGTTGGGCATCTACGATGCGCCGCGCACCTTGCTGGCGCACATCCCCGGCGTGGCCGTCAAGGAGATGCCGCGTCACCGTGAGACGGCCTATTGTTGTGGGGCTGGTGGACTGATCCGGTATGACTATGGTCAAATCGCTGATCGCGCCGGGGATGAGCGCTTCCGCGAGGCCGAATCCACGGGTGCTGATCTCTTGATGACCTCGTGCCCAGCCTGCCTGATACAGTTTCAGCAGACGCGCAGCAGGCTGCGTAGTCGTCTACGGGTGATGGACATCACGGCCCTTATCTGGGACCAGCTCGTTCTGCCCGGGGAGGCGTAGCCGGTCGAAAGGCTGTGTAGGATCTGGGCAGGCTGGGGCATAGTTGCTGGCTATGGCCGGGTTGATCGGAATCACGGGAATCGTCGCTTCAGCTGACCGGCGACGGAGATAGGAGGTGGCTATGGAACTTGGACATCGACTTAGGGCGCGGCGACAGGAATTGGGGCTGAGTCTGCGGGAACTGGCCGAGCGGGTGGACTTGACGGCCAGCTTCCTGAGCCAAATCGAGCGTGATCTGGCCAGTCCCTCTATCGAATCGCTGCGCAAGATCAGCGATGCCTTGGAAGTGCCGATCTTTCATTTCCTGGTTGAACCTGATGTCAAGAGCCCCGTAGTCCGTCGCGAAGAGCGGGCGTTGCTCAAGTTGTCTGGGTCCAACCTGACTTACCATCTCATGACGCCCGATCTGAATCGCAAGATGGAGGTCTTTTTGGCCGAACGGGAACCGGGTGAGGAAAAGATCACCATCCCGCTGCGGCAGCAGACCGAGGAGTTCATCTATGTGTTGCAGGGCCAGCTGGAGATCGAGTTGGGTGAGGATACCTACATGCTCGGTCCGGGCGACAGCGCCTATTTCGATGGCCCTTTGCTCCGCCGCCTAGCGGCCTGCGGCGACACGACCTTGCGCTTCATCTCGGTGATCACACCACCCATCTTCTAGGCCGGGTGGGGGGTACCGGCTCCAACTATGACAACATTGCTGATTCAAGACGGTTTCATTGTCACGATGGACGGCGCCCAGACGATCCATGCCCCAGGCTGGGTGTGGGTGGATGGGGCGCAGGTGGGCGCGGTTGGCGCTGGTTCGCCGCCGCCGGACCGGGTTGCCCAGGCGGAGCGGGTCATTGACGCGACGAATATGGCAGTGCTCCCCGGTCTCATCAACGGGCATACGCACCTGTCCCAAACGTTTGTACGTGGCTTGGCCGACGACAAGCCCCTGATCGCTTGGCTCAAGCAGATCATGTGGCCCGTTCAGGCGGCCATCACTCCTCAGGACATGCGGCTGGCCAGTCTGTTGGGCCTGGTAGAGAACCTGCGCTGCGGTGTGACGACGGTCGTGCAGCACCACAAGATCACGCACTCGATGGCGCATGTTGATGCCACCGCCGAAGCGGCGGAGGCCATGGGCCTGCGCATGTTGCTGGCGCGGGGCTGGGTCGATCTGGGCGACGCTGGCGAATCGCCGGAGGCCATCGTCGAGGCGATGGCCCAGTTGCGGGACCGATGGCAGGGAGCCGCTGACGGCCGCATCACCTTGGGGTTTGGACCTCTGGCGCCGTGGCGTTGCTCGGACGAGACCATGCGCCGCACGGTGTCCCTGGCTCGCCGCTGGGGTATGCCCACCCACCTCCACGTCGCCGAGGCCCAGGACGAGATCGACATGTTGCAGCAACGCACTGGACTGCGCCACGTCGAGTGGCTCCATGCACTGGACGCTCTCGGCCCCGATGTGCACCTGGTCCATGGCGTGTGGCTGGACGATCACGAGTTGGACTTGGTCGCGGCCAGCGGGGCGGTGGTGATCCATTGTCCGGTCAGCAACATGTATCTGGCTTCGGGCATACCGGCTGTGTGCCAGATGCTGGCGCGGGGTATCCCGGTCGCGTTGGGAACCGATGGTCCAGGCTCGCAAAACTCGCAGGATATGCTCGAGTCGCTCAAGGTCGCGGCTCTGCTGGCCAAGGTGAGCACCTGCGACGCCAATGCTGTGTTGCCGTTGGACCTGCTGCGCATGGCAACCGTAGCTGGGGCGCGGCTGTTGCGCCGCGAGGATCTCGGTCGTATCGCGCCTGGCGCCCGGGCCGACCTCACCGTGGTGGATCTCAACAATGCCCGGTCGATGCCCGTACACCGTCCCGAGAGCGCGCTGGTGTACAATGCCAGCGGCCCCGATGTGCATACCGTCTTGGTCGACGGTCGTATCCTGCTCGACGCCGGTCGGGTGACCGTTTTGGACGAGGCAGCGCTGCTGGAAGACTGCCGGATTGCGGCGCGTAACCTGCTGCGCCGCGCTGGCGTCGAACCCTGAACGAAGGAGAGTCATCTGTGGAAATCAAGGAAAAAGTTGCTATCGTCACCGGTGGCGCCCGGCGCGTCGGACAGGTCATCGCCCTGACGCTGGCCGAACGGGGCGCTCATGTCGCCTTTACGTATCGCACCGGGGATCCGGCGCAGACCTTGGCCGGCATCCAGGCCCACGGTGTGGAAGGGCTGGCCCTCCAGATGGACGTACTGGAGTGGGACCAACCCAAGGCGACCGTTGAACAGGTCATCCAACGCTTTGGGCGGGTGGACATCTTGGTCAACAATGCCTCGGTGTGGCAGTCGGCCCCGTTCCTCGAGATCACCCGGCAGCAGTGGGAGACGTCCATCGGCGCCAATTTGACGGGGCCCTTTCTCTGCGCCCAGGCCGTGGCGCCCTACATGCTGCAGCAAGGGTCTGGTCATATTGTCAATATCACTGACCTGTCCGCTCATCAAACGTGGCCCAACTTTGCGGACCACTCGGCCAGCAAAGCCGGCCTCGAGGCGCTGACGCGGGTCATGGCTGCCGAGCTAGCGCCTCACGTGCGGGTGAACGCCATTGCGCCCGGCACCATCCTGCTGCCCCCTGGAGCGGGAGAGGCCAAGCGGCAGTGGGCCGTTGAGAACTCGTTGCTCAAGCGCATCGGCACACCCGAAGATGTGGCCCGAACGATCGTCTTTCTTACCGAGACCGATTTCGTCACCGGCGCTGTCTACTTTGTGGATGGTGGCCGGGCGCTTGTCTAGGACGGCCGCGAGACAGAAGGCTGGGCCGTGATCACGGTAACCGTCCGCTACTATAACATGCTCCGCCGCCACAGTGGTCTGGCGTGCGAGCGTCTCGAATTGCCCGAAGACACGGAAGTGAGCGAGGCCATACGTCGCCTGGCTGACCGGCATGGCCCAGCGTTCGCCGGGATGTTGCTCTCGCCGTCCGGTGGGTTAGCCTCGCACCTGGTCGTTTTTGTCAACCAACAGCTTGTGTATCCCGGTCGACAGTCGCCCGCCCTTGCCGATGGGGACGAGGTCAAGCTCTTTCCGGCTATTTCCGGCGGCTAGGGCGATCGCTGTTTCTGTTCCGTGGCGGAGGCGGCATACTCAGGATACTCGCTCCGGCTGGGCGTAGGACAGTGAAGGAGCCTACGCTCCGAAGCCGTAGCCAAATGAGAGGACCCTAGGGAAGTAGCGAGTGCTCGGGCAGCAAAGGGAGTTGATGGTAGGAAAGAAGGGGGCTACGATGGAAGCATCCGGTAGTGAACCTGTTGTTCTGATCCTCGGGCATACGCTGTGGGCGGATACCACGCAGCAGCCCAAAGCTGGACATGGGTTGGCCGTCTCGGCAGGAAAGATTCTGGCGGTCGATTCTCACCAAGAGTTGGGGGCGCGTTTCCCCGATGCGCAGGTCATCGATGCCAATGACTGTGTGATTGTCCCGGCTTTTACCAATGCTCACCACCACATGTACGGTGTGCTGGCCCATGGCATCCCCTTGGACGCGGCGCCCGCTGGGTTCTGGCCGTTCCTCGAGGATTTTTGGTGGCCCCGTGTGGAGGACCGGCTGACCCATGAACTGATCGAGGCTGCGACCGATTGGGCTTGCCTGGAGATGGTCCGCTCGGGCGTGACGACGTTCTACGATTGCCTGGAGGCGCCCTATGCGCTGCCCGGGGCTCTGGAGGTTGAGGCTGGTGTGGTGCGGGGATGGGGTCTGCGGGGGGTGTTGTCTTTCGAAGCCACCCAGCGGGTGACTGAGGAGAACGGCGAACAGGGTCTGATCGAGAATGTCGAGTTCTATGATGCCTGTCGGGAGCGGGACGATCTGGTTTCGGGATTGGTCTGTTTTCACACTACCTTCACCTGTTCGGAGGTGTTTATCCGCCGCGCCTTTGCCTTGGCGGCCGAGCGCGATGCGCGAGTGCACATGCACCTGTCCGAAGGGATCCACGAGCCAGAGTACTGCCTTGAGCACTTTGGCCAGCGCCCGGTGTTCTATTACGATGGTATGGATCTGCTGGGGCCGCAGGTGTTGGCCTCCCAGTGTGTCCAGGTGGAGGCCGGGGAGATCGACGTCTTGGCCCAACGCGGTGTGCACGTCTCCCACCAGCCGCTCTCCAACTGTGAGGTGGGCGGCGGCTTTGCGCCGGTACCCGAGATGCTCGCCGCTGGGATCAATGTGGCCCTGGGCACAGACGGCTATGTCAACAATTTCTTCGAGGTGATGCGCGCTGCGGCGCTGATGCCCAAGGCCCGTCTCCTGGACCCGGGCGTTGTTCCTGCCGCTGTCGCGTGGACCATGGCCACCCAAAACGGCGCGCGCGCCCTCGGCTTTGACGACTTGGGCACCTTGGCGCCCGGCAACCAGGCCGACTTGTTGCTCGTCGGTGCGGACCTGCCCACCCCACTGGCACCGCACAACCTGGCCGACCAGTTGCTGCTGTGGCGCAATCCCAGTGATCTGCGCGCGGTAATGTGTGCCGGTCGCTGGCTCCTCTGGAACGGGCAGGTCGTGGGCAAAGATCCGGAAGACATTCGCCAGCGTGTAGCGGAAGCCGCGGCGCTGCTGTGGCAGGCATAGAGCGACCTGGTTGGGGTCGATCTGTTGCCGGCGCGGCACCGGCTGGATGTGAGCAATTCAGCCTGATATCCTCTGGACCGACTCTTCCCTGGCCACGCGGTGATGGGCGCTGGATCCGGCTGGGATTGAGTAGCCAAAGCCACCCAGCTCAAGATACGGAAAGGGACAGATGCCTATGACAGATGAGCCTATCCGTGCGATTCTCGTGTCGCACACCCATTGGGACCGGGCCTGGTACGTGCCGTTCCAGGTATATCGCGTCCGGCTGGTACGACTGATCGATCGTTTGCTGGACCTCCTGGCGCGCGAGCCCGATTTTCGCTGCTTCACCCTTGACGGACAAATGTTGCCAGTGATTGATTATCTCGAGGTTCGCCCCGAGCGCCGCGCCGACCTGGAGCGCTTAGTGCGTGCCGGTCGGCTGTCTGTCGGCCCGTGGTATGTCCTGCCCGACGAGTACTTGGTCAGCCCCGAGGCGCTCATCCGGAACCTGATGCTTGGCCTGCGGTTGGCACAGGGGCTGGGCGCTGTCATGCGCGAGGGATATGCCCCCGATGCATTTGGTCACATCGGCCAGCTGCCGCAGATCCTGCAGGGCTGTGGCATCGGTTCGGCTGTCTTCTGGCGAGGCTTGGGCGACGAGGGCGAGGAGCTGGGCAACGAGTTTTGGTGGCAGGCGCCCGACGGCTCCCGCGTTCTAGCTATCCATTTGCGCGAGGGATACGGCAACATGGCCAAGATGGGATA
>JASFOV010000081.1:0-11976 GCA_050116355.1 Anaerolineae bacterium | reverse complement strand
GGTGGCTCGGTCGGCTCCGTCGGCGGTGGCTCCGTCGGCGGTGGCTCAGTCGGCGGTGGCTCAGTCGGCTCCGTCGGCGGTGGCTCGGTCGGCTCCGTTGGTGGTGGCTCGGTCGGCTCCGTGGGAGACGGCTCACCGGTTGGCTCCGTGGGAGACGGCTCACCGGTCGGTTCCGTGGGAGACGGCTCACCGGTCGGTTCCGTGGGAGACGGCTCACCGGTCGGTTCCGTGGGAGACGGTTCACCGGTCGGTTCTGTGGGAGACGGTTCACCGGTCGGTTCTGTGGGAGACGGTTCACCGGTCGGGATGATGGTGCCCGTCACCGGCACAGTGGAAGTCATCGTCGGGGATGCCGTTACTTCGGACGTCGGCGTCAGCGTCGGCCGTTTGGTCGGCGTACTCGTTGGCCACCACGGCCGGGGCGTATTGGTCGGAATCACACGGGTTGGCCACCGGGTCGGACGCGGGGTGTTGGTGGGCGGTCGGGTCGGTGTTGGCGATGGAGGCGGGAAATAGAC
Source organism: Anaerolineae bacterium (assembly GCA_050116355.1). Lineage (GTDB taxonomy): Bacteria > Chloroflexota > Anaerolineae > JAAYZQ01 > JAAYZQ01 > JASFOV01. The sequence goes on along the minus strand of JASFOV010000081.1, from coordinate 11,458 downwards.
CGACTGTCCGGCATAGACGGTCGTGTCTGTCAAGCAATTCGACCGCTTCACAACGGTCGTATTGGCGCCATAGCGGTAGGCCAGCTCCGACAGACTGGTCTCACCGTCTTGGACGACATAGCGCCACCAGCCCGGCGGTGGTGGACAATCTGGGCCGATCCCGGCCAAGTCTGTGGCGCTGGGAACCAGGGTCGGGGTCGAGGAAGGCTCAGGGGTCGCCGTCGGCGTCTCGGTCGGCTTGGGCGTGGACGTGGGCGAGGCTGTAGTGGGTTCGGGCGTATCGGTGGCGGCGACCGCCACCTCGGTCGCCGTAGGATCGCCGGCGGCCCGCAGAGATTGCTCCTGCAAGCCCATAGCCACTGCTACCAGCAGGGTTATCACCACCAAAGCGACGGCTATGAGCCCACCCAGGACCGATTTCAATCCCGTAGAAGTGCGCTTCGGTTCTCCACTCGTTCGGCTCAACTCACCCGTCCTGACAGCGCCCTAGGTTGCGCCGTTGCCCTCTATGGCGCGCGATAGAGCATTCGCTTCCGCGGTCGTATCCCACTCGTTCACCGGTAGTACAAAACTGAACGTCGTGCCGACGCCAGCCTCGCTCTCGATCCAAAGGCGGCCGCCGTGGGCCTCCACCAGAGTCTTGACCAAGGCCAAGCCCGCGCCAGATTCGCCCAGTCCTCGGGGCGTCCCGCTGGGCCGCCTCCGGTCGAACACGCGGTTGAGGGCATCGTCCGACAGCCCTCCCCCTGAGTCACGGATTGAGACAATGACAAAGCCTTCGTCAGCGGCGTCGAGGGGCCCTTGCTGGTCCAGCAGACCATTGGATTGGACCGCTTCGACCTGGATCTGGCCGCCAGGAACCGAGGCCCGGCAGGCATTCGACAGCAAATTGGCCATCACCCGTCGCAAATAGTCAGGATCAGCCTGCACCGATGGAAGATTCTCCGGCAGACTCAAGTTCAACGACAGGTTCTTGTCCTCGAGCAGGAGACTATTCCCAGAAACGGTCCGCTCTAGGAATCTGCGCAGATCCATCGACTGGCGTTGGGGCGAGTTCCACCGTTTCTCACCGCTGGCCTCGCGGGCCAGATCATCGGTCATTTGACCCATGCGCTCCACGCTGGCCTTGACGCGCAACAAGTACTTGCGCTGGCTTTCGGCCAGGTCACCGACCGCCCCGCTCAACAGCAGATCGACATAGTTCACAATAGTCGTCATCGGGGTGCGCAATTCTTCGGCCATGGTCGAGATCATCTCCAGTTGTTCCCGCTGCTCACCCGCCTCGGCCGAGATGTCCTGCAACACGACGACCAGAGCCTTGATCTCTTCCTGTTCCGCCTCCAGACCGGGTAGTGGCGTGACGTCGCACATCAAGATGTTGGGGCCCACCTGCAGGGTCAAGCGGACGGCTTCACCTCTGCGGGCGGTTTCAATCGCTTGCTTCCAGCGTTCATCTTCGACCAATGAGAGCAGGTCCTCTTGCTGTATCTGCCCGCTCTCCTGATCGAGCAATATCTCAGCCGCAACATTGGCCTCCCGGATGGCTCCTTCGCCATTGGCGATGATGACCCCCACGGTCATCCCCTGCAATACGCTGTGGATCCAATGGGTTGTGTCATCCTCCGTCTGGAACCACTCGGTCTCCAGCCGCTCGAGTTCTTCTTCATGCCAGCGGATCTGGGCCTCTGCATTGGCGTGAGCTTGCGCCAGATCGGTTTCCAGCACCGATAGCCGCTTCGACAGCGCATCAGCCTCAGCCCGGCTGGTGACCAGCTTGATCTCCAGCGCATTGCGCGCCTCCCGGGCCGTTTCCTCCCGCTGGCTGAGCTCCTCGACCTCTGTCACCTTTTGAGACAGTTGGGCTGCCAGCTCACTTAACCGGGCTTTGACCAACCCCACCGCACGACGCTCCGCAGCGACCGCCCGGTTTAGCTCATCGACCCTGGCGCGGGCCTGTTGGTACCGGCGTACATTTTGAATGGCCGTCACCAGTTGCTCGGCCATCGACTCGCACAGCTTGGCCTCATTCGGTGTGAACAGCCGGCGCGAACGCGAGTTGCCGACAATGACGGCCCCAATAACCTGCTCGCCCGCTACCAAGGGTTGGACCAGCAGCGGCCCGACTTCACTCGAGCCCAGTAGAGCAAAAAGGACCTTGAGCTGGACGTTGTCGGTCTCTTCGCTTAGCACATATTTGCGGCGGCGCATGGCCTGCTGGACCGTGAGTTGGTACTCCAGGGGAAAGGTAACCTCTTCGCCACGCCCCTGTCTGGCGGGATTGTAGATGGCCACAAGTCGCATCAACCCCGGCTCATCAGCATCGGGAAAAGCGATGCCGCACTGGTCTGCCTCCAACGCCCGGGCGATCCCTTTCACTGCATTGTCAAGCACGTTCGACAGATCCAAGGAGCTCGACATCTGGCGGCCCGCCTCAAACAGAAAGAGAAGGCTCTTGATCTGATCGAGCGAGGCCTGGCTAATGTCCTGGAGCTCGCGGCTATGGGTGCGCAGCCCAACGACGATGTCCTCATAGACCGAGAACGCGATCAGGGGATAAGCCACCATGTTGGCCAGCCGGACCCAACTTGCCAGATCGGGCGTTTGTATCTCTGAAAGCAAGAACACCTGCAGAAGCTGCCCCGCGAACATCACCAGCATAGCCACCAGAAAGTACTGCCACCCCATCCGACGCGCTTGCCAAGCGGCAGTCCCAGCCAGTGCCAGCAATGCAATCTGCCAGATGGTCCAAACCGTCGTCTGCCAGTACAGATTGTAGTCGATGGCAGCAGCCGTTGATTGCAGCCCTGACGTCCACAGCAAGATGAATACCACACCCACCACGATGCCCAACAACAGATTGAGACCAAAGATCCAATCCCAGGTACGTGCGGCTCGCTTGCGCATGGTAGGTACAAAAGCCCAGCCCAAGAGTGCCAAACTGGCCGTGTCAACCATCCGTTCCAAAGGAGGCTGGATGGCTGCGAAATCGACCCAGCCGGGTGCACCGGTCAGAGCAACCAGAACGTAAACTGCGCGCAATGCGATCAGACCAATCATGGCCATGACCAAGCGTTGCGCGTGGGCCCGTCGAGTGCGTTTCCACTCTCCCCAGGCCATGGCCAGAGCAGCCTCCACTGCCAACAACAGCAGCAGATGGTACACCATGCCACCCAGCGGGGAACTTAGTATTTCGCCCAGTTTCGACCAGATTGACATGTGGATCACACTCGCTGGATTAGAGCCGTCCTGGAAATGAAATCAGTGTCACACATCTTGTGCAGCCGGGTCGCCCGCTCAGCCAAGTTAGCTGATCGGTGCCGCAAACACCTGAACCACCCAGGCCCACGCACGCGGGTTTTGGGTTTCATACCCCATGTCGCAGCCTGGATCGTGAGAAAACGATTCGATTCAACCTTGCACCATTATACCAGGTTTTTTATAACTTGGCAACATTTCTTACGGCGCTGCAGTGTTTTTGCTGCCAGCAGCCGTATTCCAGGTGACCAAAACAAAGGGGGAGTGAAACCACACAGAGGCTTCCTCCCCCCACCACTCTATTCGCATGTGAACAGCCCGCCCTTGCCGCACCCCGGCTAGTGCCGGCTGTCCTGGATATCTACATCGCCCCCCGGCAATTGGGAAGACACACAACTCGACAGCGGCGTACGCCGCACTACTTTAGCGCTTGGTGTACTGCGGTGCCTTCCTGGCGCGCTTGAGACCGGGCTTCTTGCGCTCCTTCTCCCGGGGATCGCGGGTCAGATACCCCGCTCGCCGGAGAACCGCACGCAGATCTGGATCGGCCACCAACAGCGCGCGAGCCACGCCATGGCGTATCGCCTGAGCCTGGCCGGTGATCCCCCCACCCTTCACCAGCACAGAGAGATTGAAACGGCCCTCGCTGTCTGTCAACTGCAGGGGAGCCATCACATCCATCCGGTCCTGCAGACGGCCAAAGTATTCGTTTAATCCATGCTCATTGATCACTACCTGGCCATCCCCAGGGAAGAGCCGCACGCGGGCTACTGCCCGTTTGCGCCGCCCCACCGCTTCATAGTAGCGTACATCGTCAGACATAAATCTTCTCCCTATAACTCCAATGGCTTGGGCTGTTGTGCCTGGTGGGGATGGGACTCCCCAGCGTACACTTTCAGCTTCTTGAACATTTGTCGACCCAAACGGTTCTTGGGCAACATGCCCTTGACCGCGCTCTCCACCACACGCTCGGGGAATTTGTCCAACTGATCCCGCAAGGAGATGCTGCTCAACCCGCCAGGATACCCGGAATGGCGGTAGTAGAACTTCTGATCCTTCTTGCGCCCCGTCACCCGCACCTTGTCCGCATTGATTACGACAATATAGTCACCACAATCCAGGTGCGGCGTATAGGACGGCTTGTGCTTGCCCTTGAGGATCGGTGCGATCCGCGAGGCGAGCCGTCCCAGGGTCTGCCCCTCTGCATCCACAACGTACCAATTGCGCTCGATTTCTTCCTTCTTTGCCGTAAAGGTCCTCACTGCAAAACTCCTCCAGGATAGTCCACACCCATCAAACAAAGACCGTGGGCTGGTGCCAGATACTTGCCCTGACTGCGATCGCGGGCCTGCAACACCTGATGAAACTCGTCCAATGACAGCCGGCCCAGACCGACTTGTACCAATGTGCCCACCAGACTCCGGACCATGCGATAGAGAAACGCATTCGCTTCTATCTCAAAGATGAGATACCGTCCCTTTTCTTGCCATTCCGCCCGGCGCACAGTTCGCACCGTATTTTCACCCTGCGGCGGCTTGCCGAACGATGCAAAATCAAGTGAGCCAACCAACAGGCTACCAGCCTGTACCATAGCCTCTATGTCAAGTTTCTGCGCCACGTGCCAAGCTGTATGCCGGGCCAGCGGCGAACGCCATTTCTCTCTGAACAGCGTATAGCGGTAGGTGCGCCCCAGAGCACTGAACCGGGGATGAAACCCCTCCAGTGCCCGTCCCAATCCCACCAGGGCGACATCAGCGCTTAGCACAGCGTTCAAGGCCCGGTGAAGATCGCTCAGACGGTGTTGCCAGCCTACTTCAAAGCCTACGACCTGGCCGCGGGCGTGCACCCCTCGATCCGTCCGTCCAGCCCCAACAACGCGTACCGCGGAACCGGTAACCTGTTCGAGGGCCCGCTCGATCTCTCCTTGGACAGTCCGCCTCTCTGGCTGGATTTGGAACCCATAGAAACCGGTGCCATCGTACTCGACCTTGGCCCACAGCCGGTGGTCTTGACGCAGCACAGAGCCATCGGCTAGATCGGGCTCGCCATCAGAGTCGGAACCGGCCGCCGGTCGGACCGAGCTCACGCCAATGCCTCACTCCACCAGTTCCAAGATCGCCATCTTGGCCGCGTCTCCCTTGCGCGAGCCCAGCTTGAACATGCGGGTGTAACCGCCCGGGCGATCCTCAAAGCGGGGCGCAATCTCTTCGACCAGCTTGTGCGCAATCGCCTTGTCGGTCAGCACAGCAAGCACCTGGCGCCTGGCATGAAGGGCCATGGCCTCAGCCATCTGCCCCAGGGCTTCTTCGTCACCCTCATCAGCCAAAGCAATCAACTGGTCGGCGCGCTTGGCAGTGAACCAAGCAGACAGCGTCTTAACATCCCGCTGTTTGGCCAAATCGACCACGCGCTCTCCACGGGCCTTGCGCGCCTTGGTCACCAGCTTTTCAGCCAGCGGACGCACGGCCCGGGCCTTGGCCTCGGTCGTCCGAATCCGCTCGTAGCGGAACAGCTCCGTCATCAGGTTTCTATATAACGCTCGCCGGTGGCCGCTCGATCGCTTCAAGCGGCGACCTGCCTTTCGGTGTCTCATGTCTCTCTCACGCCTCCGGTACCAACCCAGTTGTTCTGACTATTCGATCGGAAGAGGCCAATAGCCTTTCGCCGTCAGTTTCTCTTTTAGTTCATCCAGCGACTTCTGACCAAAGTTCCGGATGGCCAGAAGCTCTTCTTCATCCCGCTCCAACTTTTCCAAGATTTCGCCAACGTTGGAGATGCCGGCACGCTTGAGGCAATTGAAAGCCCGCACGGACAGATCCAGATCTTCTATCCCGGCTTCGGCAACCCTGTCTGGAATCCGGCTCTCTTCTTCCTCGGGTTCTACTTCAATCTCTATATCGCTGAATTCGGCGATCAAGTCAAAATGTTTGACCAGAATCCCTGATGCGGTACTCAAGGCCTCTCCCGGCGAGATCGTACCATCCGTCCAGACTTCCATGACCAACCGGTCAAAGTTGCTTACCTGCCCGATCCGGGCCCGCTCGATCTTGTACGACACCTTGCGAACCGGACTGTAGATAGCATCGGCTGGGATTTCCGAAACCGGCAGTTTGCCGCGCTCTTCCGCCGGAGAATAGCCCCGTCCCCGACTGACGGTCATCTCCACTTCCAAGTCCGCTTCAGGGGAGTCGGTCGTCAGCAGATAGGTCTCAGGATTCACCACTTCCACGATCGGTGGGCAGACGATATCCCCCGCTGTCACCACACCCTCGCCACGTACCTCAAGGCGCAAGCGTGCAGAATTCTCCTCACCATCCAGGAACTTGAACCGCACTTGCTTCAGATTTAGAAGCAGCGAGGTCATATCCTCCCGAACATGAGAAATGGTCGAAAACTCGTGCGCAACCCCTCTCACCAGAATGGACGTAACGGCTGCACCCTCTAGCGATGAGAGCAAGACCCGGCGAAGAGCATTTCCCAGCGTCACGCCATAGCCACTCTCCAAGGGACCGATCACAAAACGACCACGGTTCTTGGCTTGCACGTCTGCTTCGATTTTAGGCAGGACCAGGTTCAACAAACCACACCTCCTTGCTGTAAAGCCACGAGCCGTCGAACAACCGGCTCGATAACGGACAATAGTGCTTCGTTACCTGCGCAGTGTGGCTCTAGCGGCTGTAGTACTCGACGATCAACTGCTCGTCGAGCGAGACGTCTATATCCTTCCGCTCCGGCAAACCCATCACACGGCCCACCATCGTCTCATCATCCCGGCTCAACCACTCCGGAACAGCGCGGTGCTCCAAGTCCAAGGCCAGGTCTTTGAAATACGGCTTCTGCCGGCTGATGTTGCGCACACTGATGACATCTCCAGGCTGCGCCAGATAGGATGGGATGTTTACCTTTCGACCGTTGACCTCAAAGTGACCGTGGCGCACTAGCTGTCGCGCAGCAGGCCGCGAAGGAGCAAATCCCAACCGGTAAACCACATTATCCAGCCGGCTCTCCAAGATGACGAGCAGGTTCATGCCTGTCAGACCTCGACGCCGCTCCGCTTCACGGAAATAGCGGCGGAACTGTCGCTCCAACACGCCGTACACCCGCCGGGCCTTCTGCTTGGCGCGCAACTGTAGACCATAGTCAGATTTCCTGCGCCGAAACCGCGTATCCCGTCCATGGGAGCCAGGCGGATAGGGGCGTCGCTCGAACGCACACTTGGGCGAGTAGCAGCGCTCTCCCTTCAGAAAGAGCTTCTCCCCTTCGCGGCGACAGAGCTTGCATACTGCTTCATTATACCTTGCCATTATCCCTCCACACAGGACGCGGGCAACCCCATAGACTACCCCGCCCCTGTCTGCTTGCTATACCCGTCGTCTCTTGGGCGGACGACAGCCATTGTGCGGAATCGGAGTCACATCCGTGATCGACCGCACGATGAGGCCCGCTCCCTGTAGCGAGCGAATTGCCGCCTCCCGGCCAGGCCCAGGTCCCTTGACAAAGATATCTACCTCACGCATGCCATTATCCTGGGCGACCCGGGCCGCCTGCTGGGCCGCGATCTGGGCGGCGTAGGGTGTACTCTTGCGAGATCCCTTAAAGCCGACGGTCCCGGCACTGGCCCACCCGATCGTATTGCCATGCGGATCGGCGATGGTGATGATCGTATTGTTGAATGTAGCCTGCACATGGGCTTGGCCCCGGGGAATATTGCGCTTTTCCCGGCGCGGCCCGCGCCTCACTACTCGTCGTCTTCGCCCCATACTACACTACCCTCCTCAGCTCAACCACTACTTCTTGGCTCGTGCGCGGCGCTTGCCGGCCACAGTCTTGCGCGCCCCACGCTTCTGGCGCGCATTGGTCCGTGTTCGCTGCCCTCGCACAGGCAATCCCTTTCGATGGCGGATGCCCCGATAGCAGCCGATCTCCTGCAGACGCTTGATATTCATCGCGATTTCGCGTCGCAGGTCACCTTCTACCCGGTAGTTTCGATCGATCACTTCGCGCAGCCTGGCTACCTCCGGCTCAGCCAGGTCCCGCACCCGTGTATCGGGCGAGATCCCCGTCTGCTCCAGAATCTTCTGGCTCGTGCTGCGTCCAATGCCATAGATATAGGTTAGCGAAACTTCAACCCGCTTGTCTCGGGGCAAGTCCACGCCTGCAATACGTGCCATGATCCTCCTCCATTCAATGCCCGATGACCCACCAACCACGAACCGCGGTTGTGGCTCTATCCTTGCCGTTGCTTATGCTTCGGATTCTCGCAGATCACCCGCACGACACCACGTCGTTTGACGATCTTGCACTTCTCACACCGTTTCTTGACTGATGGCTTGACCTTCATACTTCACCTCCCGCGAGGGATTGCCTAGCGGCCCCCCGGCTCAAAGCCGGGTCAGGATCTCCGGGCCATTCTTGGTGACAGCCACTGTATGTTCAAAATGAGCAGAGCGTGTCCCGTCGGCCGTCACAACTGTCCAATTGTCGTCCAGCACACGCGTCCTCCAATCACCGGCATTGACCATCGGCTCCAGGGCAAACGTCATTCCTGGTCGAAGCTTGACCCGCCCCATACGGCGATTATAGTAGTTGGGTATCTGCGGGTCCTCGTGCATCTGATGCCCGATCCCATGACCGGTATACTCCCGCACAACCGAATAGCCGTGCCCTTCCACATACTCCTCGATCGCCTTCGAGATGTCGGAAGTCCAACGACCAGCCTGAGCCGCTTCAATTCCGACCCGCAACGCTTCAGACGTAATATCCAAGAGCTCCTGACTCTTGTCATCGATCTGGCCCACGGCCACCGTGATGGCCGCGTCGCCATGATAGCCCTTGTAGATGGCGCCAACATCGACGCTCACGATATCACCTTCGTGTAGCACCCGCTCGCCAGGAATCCCGTGCACGATTTCCTCATTGATCGAAGCACAGACCATACCCGGGAATCCCCGGTATCCCTTGAACGAAGGGATCGCGCCATGCGTGTCCACAATGATCCCTTTGGCGATGGCCTCCACGTCGGCGGTGGTCATCCCCGGTCGGACCGATTCTCGAACCGCAGCCAGCACTTGGGCGACAATACGGCCCGCCTCGCGCATCAGGCTCAGTTCATTGGCCGACTTGAGGACAATCATGCGTCCTGGACCACTGCCAGCAACTCGGCCTGGATCTCTTCGATCCCCGGCCGGCCATCAATCTCGACCAACAGTCCCTGCTCCTGGTAATAGTCGATCAGGGGTGCTGTCTGCTCAAAGTAGACTTCAATACGATGCTTCTGTGTCTCTGGTGTATCATCCGGTCGTTGGTACAGCTCCCCGCCACACCGGTCGCAGACCCCTTCTTGCCGTGGAGGACTGAAGAGCTGGTGATACATCGCCCCACAGCTCCGGCACGTCCACCGCCCAGCCAACCTGGCCAGCAGCATCTCCTCCGGCACTTTGATATAGGGCACCACTGCCAACTCCAAGCCCATATCTGCCAGCAGATCGTCCAACGCCTCAGCCTGGGCGATGGTCCGCGGAAACCCATCCAGGATGGCGCCCCGCTTGGCGTCGGGGCGCGAAAGCCGCTCGCGCACCATGGCCACCGTGACCTCGTCGGGAACCAACTCACCACGTTCCATATATCCCTTGGCCATCAAGCCCAGTTCCGTCTCATTCTTCAGGTTCTCGCGGAACAGATCACCCGTCGATACCTGGGGAATCTCCAGGGCGGCGGACAGGCGCTCGGCTTGGGTGCCTTTGCCTGCCCCAGGGCCGCCGAGCAATACGAGATACAGAGTTTTGCCGCTCATGATCTTGCTCCTTGTCCGGCTTCCGCCTAGCCCAACAATCCCCTGCGCAAGAACTTGTCGTAATCGCGCATCTGGAGTTGGGCTTCCAGTTGGCGCATGGTGTCCAAGATCACGCCAACTACGATCAGCAAGCCTGTGGAAGAGATCAACATGACGCTAGAACCACTGATCCCGCCCGCGCCGCCAGGTATGAGACTGAGAAACAGATCGACAAGCCACGGCAACACAGCGACGATACCCAAGAATACCGCGCCTACCAAGGTGATACGCCGCACCTTCTGCGTCAGAAATTGTTCGGTCCGTTTGCCAGGCCGGATTCCTGGAATGGAAGCCCCCTGCTTTCTCAAGTTTTCCGCCATGTTCTGCTGCTCAAAGATGACGGAGGTGTAAAAGAACGTGAACCCAACCACCAAGAGAAAGTACAACGGCCAATAGACATTGTACTGCGGGTTGAAGATCCGATCCACCCAAAAGGCAGCTGACTGCACAAAGTTCTGTGGTTCCTGGCCCACCGGAGCCATAAAGTAACTAGCTACCGTGCTCGGAAATACCATGATACTCTGGGCAAAGATAAGCGGGATCATGCCGGCCATGTTCACCCGCAACGGAATATGCGTCCGTACCGACCGCGTCTGGCGCAGACGACCACCGCGCTGTCCCAGCGTGCGGCTGCTGTATTGCACCCAAATCATCAGCTTACCCTCTTGGATGATCACGATGCCAAAGACGGTAATGGTCGTGATAATGACAAAGAGCATCAGTGCCAACCACTGATCCGTGGCAATCATGCCCGCCAGTGAGTTCGGCAGCCGCGTCACAATCCCTCCCAAAATGATGATCGAAGTCCCGTTGCCGATACCCTGTTCGCTGATCAACTCGCCCAACCAGACGGCAAAGAGCGTGCCTGCGGTCATGCTGCTCAGAATAGCGAAGGTCGTAAGCGGCGCATCCCGGAAACCAAACTGGGCCAAAATTGGCTGGCCACTGATCTGGGTCATAAGGACCGCCTGTCCATACGCCTGCAGGGCCGCCAGGGGCACAGTAATATACCAAGTGTACTGGTTCAGTTTCTGCCGGCCTTGCTCGCCCTCCTTCTGCAGGTTGTCCAAGGCGGGAATGATGGGCGTCAGTAGCTGGATGATAATGGAGGCGGTAATATAGGGATAGACCCCCATTGCCATCACCGAGAACTGGGCCATGGCACCACCCGAGAGCAGGTCGAGCAGTCCCAACAGCTGGTTCTGTTGGAACAGGTCGGTCAAGACTCCAGTGTTCACACCTGGCACCGGCACATGCGCCGCCAGGCGGTAGATAGCCAGGATCAGGAACGTATATAGGATCTTTTTTCGCAGGTCTGGCAACGCAAAGGCGCTACGGACAGCCTGGATCATGGATCACTACCCCCTTTAG
>JASFOV010000080.1:0-11995 GCA_050116355.1 Anaerolineae bacterium | reverse complement strand
GGCACCGTCGGCCACCACGCGGTTGATCACGTCCAACCCACCAGCCACATCATCACTGGTCAGGCAGGTAATTAGCTTGCCTGCCTCGTCGCTGGCTGTGGAGCCCAACACCATCTGGACCAGATCGAGTGTGATCGCCTCGCCATAGCTGGTCAACTGGTCAAGCAGGCTGATGGCATCACGCATCGCCCCGGTCCCCTGGCGCGCGATGAGCTCCAGTGCGTCGGGTGAGACGCTGACCCCCTCCTGCTCGGCTATGTAGGCCAGTTGATCGATGATCACCTGCAGTGGCAGACGCCGGAAATCAAACCGCTGACAGCGCGAGGCGATGGTCGCCGGGATCTTGTGCGGATCGGTAGTGACCAGCGCAAAAATGACGTGCGGCGGCGGTTCTTCGAGTGTCTTGAGCAGGGCGTTAAAGGCGGGCTCGGTGAGCATATGCGCTTCGTCCAGCACATAGACCTTGAATCGCCCCTCGTTGGGCCGGAAACCGACCTTTTCCCGGATATCACGGATTTCGTCGATGCCGCGATTGCTGGCAGCATCGATCTCGATGAGATCCAGCAAGCGGCCTTCGTTGATGGCGGTGCAGGTCGGACACTGGTTGCAGGGTCGCTGATCCTCCGGCGCCGTGCAGTTGACCGCTTTGGCCAACAGGCGAGCCGTCGAGGTCTTGCCTGTGCCCCGGGGTCCGGTCAGGAGGTATGCGTGCCGGATCTTTCTTTGGCGCAGCGCATTGCGCAACGTCTGGGTGATCGGCTCCTGTCCAACCACGCCGTCGAAGGTCTGTGGGCGATATTTGAGATAGAGCGCCTGGGCAGCCATGAACTCTCCCAACACAGTCTGGATCCGGCCTGGCCTGAACCACGCCCGATCTAACCCTAGTTTACCAGAGATGAGCAGTTTCCGCAAGGGCACGTTTTCGAACGACCGGCCGACAGCCCGGGACCGGCGGTGGAGAGCTCATGGCAGCTAGCGCCCGACGCCGGAGCGGGCGGGCTGAAAGGACAAACCAAGAGCCCCACAGGGCTTTGTTCCCTCAAACCGGCACGCACAGTAAGCCACAGCCTGGCGGGAGCAAATCTGCCTAAACGAGTCAGTGAATTTCCCGCAAAACCGATGTGGTAGCGGACCTCAGGGTAGGGCAGCGGGACATGCTGTAAGGCGGCGGATGGCAGCCCCGAAACTGCTTCCGAGGACTTGACCGGCCCGCAGCCCTGCGCTATAATGCCCACGGACGGCTACTCACGTGGCGCTCAGGGCCACAGCAGTACCCTTGAACGCGACACACCATTGCCATTCGAGGTGCGACTCTAGCTGATGGACGGGAAGCGGATTGACCAGACCGCCTACACCGCCATGGCACACCGTACGGACCCACCCACCCGCGAACCCGGCTGGCTATACTATCACGGACTGCGGACAGCCAGAATTGCGCTGCAGCTGAGCCGGAGGCTGGAGGCGGATGCCGAGCTGGAGGTGATCTATGCAGGCGCCTTGTTCCACGATATCGGCAAAGGCGCTGAACCCCACAATGAGGCCGGGGCAGCCATCACCCGGCAACTTCTCGCCGATCTCTGCACTTCCGCAGAGCTGGACCGTGTCTGCGACATTGTCAGGTATCATAACCAACGCCAGCAGGCGACCGGCTTGCCCATCGAAATCCGGATCGTCCAAGATGCGGACACCCTCGACCACGTCGGCGCCATCGACGTGTGGCTGGCATTCTACTGGAGCGGCGTACACAACGAGACATTCCACGAGCACATACGGTATATGAATAGCGAGGAAAACGATCGCTATCGGAGAAGACTCCGAGAGGGTCTGAGCTTTGACCTATCAAAACAGATCTTTGACGAACGGCTCGCCCATGAGGACCAGTTCTTTGCCGAGTTCCAGCGCATCTATTTGGAAGGGATATAGGAGCATGCAGCGGGACTGGAGGACGGGAGGGTGTCATGGAGTTTGAACTAGTCATCACCATCGACCGCGCCCCGGCCAAGGTGTTTGCGTTTCTACGGGATAAGGACCGCCATCCGCAAAATGCGGACTCGCCGGTTCTCCTCCTGGAAAAGACGACACCGGGTCCAACCGGCGTCGGGACCCGCTACCGCGAAGTTGTGCAGATGCTGCCCTTCTTCCGTGGCGAGATCCTGTCCGAGATCACCCGGTTCGAACCGGACAGAGTGTTGGAGGAAGATTTCGCAGGGGCTGGGATGGAGGGTCATCTAGCCTACCAATTCCTGCCAGTGGATGGTGGGACCCAATTGATCCAGCGCGAGAAGCTGCGCCTCACCGGCCTGCTCCGCCTCTTGGCGCCCCTTGTCGAGCGCATGCTCGCCCGGCGCCTGATCCAACGGCTGGAGGCGATCAAGCAAGTCCTAGAGAGCGGTTGGCCTGTGAATCAGCCTGCCGATGGACCGCCGCCAAGTGGCGCTTGACCAGCAGACCTCCAGACGAACCGACCGACCGCAGGCATAGGGGCCCATGACCCGCCAGGTGAAGCTGGGCGGGCCCTATACGACCGGGGCGGTGGCCAGCCGGCCATCCCCCCCAGGCGCTTCGCGCTGGGAAGCAGATTGGATCTGTCCCGCCTCCAAGTCCTCGCGGCGGAACTGGCTGGTATAGAGTTTGTAATACTCACCCCCAAGATCGAGCAATTGCTGGTGGGCTGACTTTTCCGAGGTGCTGGCCGCCCGCTCCACAACTTCGCCGTGCTGAAGAACCAGGAGTTGATCCGCGTTACGGATGGTGCTCAGCCGGTGGGCGATGACGAAACTGGTCCGGTCCTTGAGCAGACGGCCCAGGGCCTGCTGGATGAGCAACTCGGTGCGAGTATCCACACTGCTGGTCGCTTCGTCCAGGATAAGGAGCCGTGGATCAGCCAGGATTGCGCGGGCAATGGCGATGAGTTGCCGCTGTCCCTGACTCAGGTTGCGCCCCTGTTCCGACAACTCGGTCTGGTAACCCTCCGGCAGGCGCGTGATGAAAGCATCGGCATTGGCCAGTTCGGCCGCTTCGATCGCCTCCTCATCCGTGGCATTCAAGCGGCCGTAGCGGATATTGTCCAGGATGGTCCCGCTGAACAGGAAGGTATCCTGCAGCACGATGCCCATCTGGGCACGCAGGCTGGCGCGCGTTACATCGCGGATATCCTGATCGTCAATGCGAACTGTCCCTTCCTCAGCCTCGTAGAAGCGCCCCATCAAGTTGACCAGTGTAGTTTTTCCGGCGCCCGTCGGCCCCACCAAGGCGACCGTTTGGCCCGGCTCGGCCACCAAGCTGACATCGCGGAGGACCGGCTCCTCGGGCTTGTAGTGGAACGACACCCCGTCGAATTCAACCCGGCCGCGAATGAGCGGCATCTCCACCGCTTTGGGTCGATCCACCAGATCGGATTGGGTATCGATCAACTCAAAGATCCGCTCCGCACCAGCGACGGCCGACTGCAACTGGGCGTAGAGCTGGGCCAACTGCTGGATGGGCTGGAAGAAACGGCGCACATAGACCAAGAACGAAACGATAATGCCTACCGTGATGGCCGGTGGGGTCTGGAGCGCCAAGTAGCCGCCAAAGCCAATGACAATGGCCAGACCAATCGTGCTTAGCACGTCCAGCGTTGGCGAAAAAGCAGCAACCACGCTTTGGGCACTCACATTGGCATCTCGATTGGCACGGTTCAGCTCGCTGAAGCGCTGAATATTCTCGTCCTCGCGAGCAAAAGCCTGGGCGACCCGCACGCCCGATATGTTCTCCTCCAGATCGGCACTCACACTGCCGATGGTCTTGCGCGTTTCGCGAAAGGCACGGCGGGCGCGGCGGGAGAAGATGATGCTGGAAGCGAACATGAAGGGCACGATGACAAAGGTGGCCAGCGCCAACTGCCAGCTAAGACTGAACATCGTCACCAGAATGCCGACGATGAGCAGCGCACTGCTGATGGTTTGAACAAGCCCGGCATTCAGCACCTGGCCAATGGTGTCGACGTCGTTGGTCAGGCGGCTCATCAGATCACCGGCTTCGTGCTCATCGAAAAACTTGAGCGACAGACTCTGGATGCGCTCAAAGATGTGCGCCCGCAGCTTGAGTAGCACCCGGTTGCCAATGATGATCATACCATAGAACTCGCCATAGCGCGTGGCCCACGCTCCGAGGTACACCCCTAACAGAAGCAGCATGGTAATCGTTAGGCCAGATCTGTCCCCGACGATGATAAATTGGTCCACGGCGCGGCCGATCAGATAGGGACCGGCCAGTTGTAACAATGTATCTACGATGATCAAGAGACCCACCGCTAGCAACCCCAACCAATGTGGTTTCAGATAGACGCCTAGCCGTTGCAGGGTCTGCCCTGCATCTTGGGCCTTTTCTTCGCGCGCGTTGCGCATGTGTCCCATCGGTCCACCAAACATGAATTCCTCCTACGATTCAAAGCAGGACTGCGGGTGGCAGTCTGCCCCAAGGCTATCTTGTCCCCCGGCTACGGAGCCACAGCGGGTGCCTGCTCGAGCGCCTCCAAGTCTTCCTCACACAGCTCGGGCATCAAATCGCACTCGTTCTGCAGCTGCGAACTGTAGATTTCGGCATAGATGGGGCTATCGCGCATGAGATCCTCGTGCGTCCCCACCGCCGCGACGCGCCCACCGTCCAAGACCAAGATTTCGTCGGCATCGCGCACGGTACTGATCCGCTGGGCAATGACAAAGCTGGTGCGACCTACCATGAGCTTGTCCAGCGCCTGCTGGATGCGGTACTCGGTCTCCACATCCACGCTGCTGGTGCTATCATCAAGGATCAGAATGCGCGGGTCCAGCAACAACGCCCGGGCAATGGCAATCCGCTGCTTCTGCCCACCGGACAAGGTGACACCCCGCTCCCCGACCTGCGTCTCGTAGCCATCAGCGAACTTGGAGATAAAGTCATGAGCTTCGGCAGCCTTGGCGGCAGCTACGATCTCCTCCATGGTTGCCTCAGGACGACCATAGGCAATGTTCTCGCGAATGGTGCCGGTGAATAGGGTCGTCTCCTGCAGCACCATGCCGATCTGCGATCGGAGAGAGTCCAGCGTCACCTGGCGGACGTCGATGCCATCGACAGTGACCTTGCCGCGGGTCACGTCGTAGAAGCGGGGAATCAGGTTGATGATGGTGCTTTTGCCAGAGCCGGTCGCACCCAGCAGAGCGACCACCTGCCCTGGTTCGGCCGTGAACGAGACCTCTTTCAGCACCCAATCATTCTGCAGCTGTCGCGGCGCAGCGCCCATGCCCATGCCGCCCATGCTCATGCCACCGCCGTCGCCGCCAGCAGGCATCCGCCGTCTGCGCGCCGGCCCAGGACCCGACGCGGCTGTCTCGGGCTCGTCCTTCGATCCAAAGTATCTGAACCAAACCCCCTCAAAGGCCACTCGGCCTTGGATGGCAGGCAGCTCGGTAGCGCCGGGCTGCTCCACAACCTCTGATTGGGCGTCCAAGATCTCGAATACGCGCTCGGCACTGGCCGATGCTTGGGAGACCATAGCAATGATCATGCCCAGCATAAAGAGGGGGAACATGGTCATCATCAAGTAGCTCTGAAAGGCAACCAACTCGCCGATCGTCAGCCGCCCGCCAATCACCTGCAAGCCGCCCAGCCAGACCACGGCCAGCGTCCCCAAGTTTGAGAGGAGAAAGATCAATGGAAAGGCGACGGCTATCATGCGGCCTACTTCGATGTTCTGATTCATCAGATCCAGGTTGGCGATCGAGAACCGTTCATGTTCGTGGGGCTCGCGGGCGAACGCCTTGACGACCCGAACCCCGGCCAAGTTCTCCTGCAGGATGGTGTTCATCCGGGAGATGTACTGCTGGACCTTGGTGAAAAGCGGCCGGGCACGGCTGGCAAAGAAGACAAAGATGGCCATAGTCACCGGCATGAGGACCAGCATGATCAGAGACAGTTGCCAGTCCAACGAAAAGAGGAGGATCAGGCTGCCGACGATCATGATCAGGGCGGTGACGAACATGATGAACCCCCGGCCGACGAACATCTGCACCCGCTCCACGTCACTCGTGGCGCGGGTTAGAAGCTGTCCAGTCTGTGCCTGATCATGGTAGCCGAACGACAGGTTCTGGATCTTTTCGTACAGCGCACCCCGCATGTCAAAGGCTACGTTCTGCGATGCTTTGGCGGCCCAATATCCCTGCAGAAAGGTAAACAGCGCCCGGAACAGGGCCACGGCGACCATGCCCACCGCCCCCCATAGGATAAAGCTGATCGAGCCGGCGCTGATGCCATCATCGATGATCCGCTGCGTCAGAGCCGGGATCACCAGGTTTAGCAACGATGACAGAAGCAGAGAAACAAAGATACCTACGGCCAGCAGCCAATAGGGCTTGAGGTAGCCCAACGCCCTTCCCAACGATCTCATGTTCCACTCCAATTCGGCCCCGCAAGGCCGTTCATCAACAGGTCGATAACCTGCTCAGTATCCTCCACGGGCGGTGCGGATCCCTCGTCGCGGATGCACACCGCAAAGCGACGGATGTAGGCCACAAACAGCAAGTCACTGACCAGTTCCGGCTCCACGTCCGGCCGTATCTCGCCACACGCTTGGGCCTCCCGCACCAAATCAGCGGCCAACCCGGCAAGCCGGCGCTTGGCGCCATGCGGGCCTGGTGGCTTGCTCAAGCGCGAAGCCATGGCCTGCTGAAAAAGCCGCCAGTCGGCCAACATTTGCTGATGCCACAGACGCAGCAGAAGCTCAATGCGTGCGACGGGGCTGCGCGGCGCCCCCTCTTCCACAGTAAGGGCTTCACTCAGTTGTTCGAGCCGCCACATAGCCAAGTCGCCTAGCAGCGCCTGCTTGGATGGGAAGTAGTTGAAGAAGGTCCCCTTGGCCACATCAGCCCGCTCCGTGATCTGTTCAATGGTTGTAGCCTCGTATCCCTGGTCGCGGAACAGCGCCAGCGCCGCTTCCAGCAAGCTTTGGCGCGTCTCTTGCTTTTTTCGCTCACGACGAGAGAGTGATTGCTGCATCCTGACCTTCCTCGGAACTTGACCCCACCACAAAAATGACCAAGGTCATATTCTATGTAAATTCGCCAGCCTGTCAAACTGGGTCAGTTCTGTGGTCATACCGGCTTGAAGCAAAGCGCTGGCAGTATCTGGTGGTGACAGTTGCCATTTCTACCTCCTTGCAGTATAATAGGCAGCAATAAGAGCAGGAGGCACCCCATGAGCGCTCCCAACCCTAACTTGATCCGTCTGAAGAAGTGGATGATCGAACGACTCCAAGGATTCGTGGAACAGATCACGATTCCAGACCGGTCACCCGAGACACGCAAGAGCCTCAGGGCTCGTTTCGACGAGCTCTGTCAGCACGCGCAGCTCAAGCTCAGCCCGGAACAGACCGACGAGCTATTCGACCAGATCGTCGACGAGCTGGTGGGCTATGGGCCCTTGGAGCCTTTGCTGCTGGACGACGAGGTCTCGGAGGTTATGGCCAACGGTCCGGACATGGTCTACATCGAAAGGCACGGGCGATTGGCGGTGACTCCCATCCGCTTTGACGACCAAGAGCATATGCAGCGCATCATCAACCGCATCATCCAGCCGCAGGGGCGGCGCGTCGACCGCAACTGGCCGATGGTTGATGCACGCCTGCCGGACGGCTCGCGGGTCAACGCCATTATTCCACCGTGCGCCATCGACGGGCCCTCCATTACCATTCGCAAGTTCGGGCGCAATCCTCTGACCATCGACAAATTGATCGCCTACGGCTCGCTGACACAAGATATGGCCGAGTTCCTGCGGGCTTGCGTCATCGCCCGGCTCAATATCGTCATCTCGGGGGGCACGGGTTCGGGCAAGACGACGCTGCTCAATATCCTGTCCGGCTACATTCCCGAAAATGAACGGATCGTCACCATCGAAGATTCCGCCGAGCTTCAGCTGCACCAAACCCACGTGGTCCGGCTGGAGACCAAGCCACCCGATCCCGAAATCCCGGAAAGCAGGCGGGTCACCATCCGCGATTTGGTGCGCAATTCGCTGCGCATGCGGCCCGATCGCGTTGTCATTGGTGAGTGCCGGGGCGGCGAAGCGCTCGATATGCTACAGGCGATGAGCACCGGACACGATGGCTCATTGACCACCATCCATGCCAATAACCCGCGGGATACGGTGGCCCGGCTGGAGACGCTGACCCTGATGGCGGGCATGGACCTGCCGCTCATGGTTGTCCGGCGCCAGATCGTGTCGGCTATTGATCTCATTGTGCAGGTTGCCAGCCTGCGCGATGGCTCGCGCAAGGTCACAGCCATTACCGAAGTGCAGGGCATGGAAGGAGATACGGTCACCATGCAGGACCTGTTCATCTTTGAGGAGGAAGGCGAGCGCGATGGCAAGGTGATCGGGCAAGTCCGGCGGGGCGGCGTGCGACCGCGCTTTGAGCCCCGCCTCAAGGCACATGGTTTTAAGTTCGAGGCATCGATGTTTGTCGAAGATGTGCCCAGCTACGGGAGCATGCGCCGGAGGTAGACACGCTATCTTGAGACAGCCAATGATTACGGAGAGGCAGCCTGAAAGACCGGGGGCGTTCCTCGCAAGCAAGATCCGCACGGTGTTTTTTGACTTTGATGGCACGCTGGTTTTCCACAGCCCCGACAGCTTTGATGTCATCGCCGAGTTCTGTGCCGAGATCGACCAGCCTCTCAGTGACGAGGCGATCCGGCTGGGGCGCTGGACGCGCCACCAATACTTTGTGGATCCTGTCATCCGCCAGCAGATGGAACAGTTATCGCGTGAAGAATTGTGGCGACACCTGAACCGGCACCTGCTGGAGGCCATCGGCGTGCAGGGCGATCTGGACATACTCGCGGCCGAGATCACCGAGTATTTTGGTGGTGTCGAGCTGAGGTACCACTCACCCGAGCCGGCTGGTCGCACACTGAGTGAGCTGCGCAACCGGGGCTATGCCTTGGGCTTGATCACCAACCGCGAAAATGTGGATCGCTTTCACGAGGTGCTAGGCAACACTGAGCTAGAGGCCCAGTTCGACCTGATCCTGGCTTCCGGCGAGGTCGGAGTCCGCAAGCCGGAGCCGGGGATCTTTGACGAGGCGCTGGAGCGTATGAGGGCGACAGCCGAGCAATCTCTGTACGTCGGCGACAACTACTGGGCCGATGTTGTGGGCGCGCAACGCGCGGGGCTGACCCCCGTCTTGCTCGACCCGCACCGTGTCTTTGCCGACGCCGATTGCTTGGTCATCGAATGCATTGACGAACTCCTGGCCCTGCTCCCCTATGACCCTGGATCGTAGGCGGGAGGAGATGCTGGCTATTGCCTGTGCTCCAGCTGGTCGGGTAGGTCAAGCAGCGCTGAGAGAGCCGCGATGAGCGAAACCCAAGCAATCCCATTCTGGGGTCCGGATCAGATGGAGATGTACCGTCTTATGATCCAGGCCATTGACCCTGAAGGCCGCATCCCCAAGGCCTTGCAAGAACTGGCGCCGATCGAGGGCCGCAGGCTGCTGGACGTGGGCGCCGGCATTGGCGACCGTACGATCCAATACGCTCGACTCGCGGAGCAGGTGTATGCCCTGGAACCAGCAGCCAGTGCACTACCCATCCTCCGCGGCCGCATCAAATCCAGCGGTGCGCCCAACGTGAACGTCGTACCCGCCGGCGCGGAAGCCATCCCCCTAGACGATGGCACAGTAGATGTCGCGTACGCGACCTGGTCATATTTTTTCGGACCGGGCAGCGAGGCCGGGCTGCGTGAGGTTCAGCGTGTCGTCCGGCCCGGTGGACAACTCGCGATCGTGCAGAACTATGGACACGATGAGCTGTCCCGGTTCTGGACAAGCCAGGAAGCCGAGTGCGAGAGCTGGGCCCCCTGGTTCACCGCCCATGGGTTCTCATGCCATGTCGTGGATAGCGTATGGCGGTTCCGCACACCCGACGAGGCACTGGCCGTGCTCGAGTTTCTGTGGGGAGAGCCGGCGCGAGTGTATGTGGCATCGCGTGCGCAGACCGAGTTTGACTACAAGGTCGCCGTCTATCACCGTCTTGTGGGATAGCCGGGTTGGATACGAGCAGGGGCCGGCGTAACTGCCAGCCCCTGTATCTGCTGCGGTGCCGTGTCGACGCTAGGCCCGGCGGCCTACCTGCCAGCCAGGCGCTGAGCGCCAGATCACAAATTGGTTGATCCCCCACGGATGGTAGGGCGAGGAATTGGTCAACTCCACACAGACAAAGCGCGCGGTGACGGGCGAGAACTGGACATCCAGCTGGCCCCAATTATCTTCATCACGGGCTACCTCTCGCCAGACCTGTCCATCGACAGAGGTTCGAACCACATAGCCACGCGGCTGCTGGTTGGCCGGATGATCCAGAGTTACCCGCTCGATATCGCGCAGCCCACCCATGTCCACTTGGAACCACATGCCAGGTTTCTGCCTGACCGCTCGCGTGTTCCAAGCGATATCGAGACGGGCCTCCTGGGCTTCGTGGGCATCAGCCGTGTAGTGGCTGGCCTCCACCCCGGCCCACAACTCGGTGGTGCCAATGGAGATCTCGCTGATCATCCAACTTGCGGGCCAGGAAGGCTGGCCGGTCTGTCTCAGACGCAGATAACGGGCCCTGGTTGGCGGAAAGCCAACGTCCACGTTGGTCCAGTTCCTGGCCTTGCTCGCCACCAGCTGCCAATCACTACCATCTTCCGATAGTTCAAGGACATAGCCCAAGGGGAAGCCCCGGCCTGGGCTGAGCGCCCGCAGGCGGTCGAGCACCTGAACCCGTCCCAGGTCGACCTGGAACCACATATCAGGTGCTTGGATCGCTTTGCTGTCCCAGAAAGTGCTCGATTCGCCGTCAAACGCCTGCCCAACTTGGGAACTATTGTGGCTGGCATCGGCTGTCCAGGCTGGAAACAGCACCTCGTCCGAGATAGAGACGGGCACCTCTAGAGGCGCCGCCCCCCGGCGGAAGAACCAGGCCTGCCCTTCCTCCACCACGTCCCAGCGGAGTAGATACGTACCCAACACGGGCGGCGTCTTGACTGTTATGTCGAGCAGATCAACAGAATCGTTGGGAGACACATCATCAGGAAGCAGGATGCGAAAGGTGTCCCACGGTTCGACCAGCCCTCCATCCGGGCTGAACCAAGTGTAGGCAAGATGTACCGGCGCGGAGCCAGCGCTGGCCCACACTTTGGTACCGGCATTGCGCAGACGCAGGCTGACCTGTTCTTCAGCAGCAGGCGGCATCCATTCCGGCCACGGCACAAGCACCTGCCACTCTACCGCATATTCCGGCGGCGTGATCTGCATGGGGCGTTCCAGCACCGCGACCCCTTGCAACGAGAGCCACTGCCCTCCTTTCTGCAGATCCCAAACCAGCCGGTAACTGCCCGGCGACACTGGCGACGCAAACTCGACATCCGAAAAGACCGCCGTTCCAGCCGGCTGGATGGTACGGGGCAGGGGCCAGGTCTGCCCATCACTGATCGGAACCTCTTGACCATTGGCGTCGAGCCAGCGATAGCCAAGAGAGACCGCGTCGTCACCCGAGGCGGGCCATGACTGCTGCCCCGTGTTCTTGACTTCGACGTAGGCCTGACCTCGCCGGCCGCTGACCAATTGCTGCGGGCCATCGTAGTTGAGCCACGCGGCCGCATAGTCAGGCGCAGCCGGCACAACAGTCACTGCCGCTTCGTACACGGGCGATCCTCTCCAATGGAACCATACCACAAACTCGTGAACCATATCCATCTGGAGGATGTACGCGCCTGGCTCCGAGGGAAACAGCAACCGGGCGTCGAGATCGATGGCATCCAGCGGCGGCACTTCCCGGCCAATCGGTGTACGCAGGCCATCAGCTACGACGACGTTATGATTGGGGTCGAGCCACTTGTAGGTCAGGGTTACGGGGTTGTCCCCACCGGGCGGCCAGGTCAGCGAGCCCTCGTTGCGGACACGAACCGGGAACGTTACGGTTTGCTCCGCAGCGCCCTCAGA
>JASFOV010000079.1:0-12010 GCA_050116355.1 Anaerolineae bacterium | reverse complement strand
CGCAAGCCGCGAAGCCAGCTGGATACGATCAGGTAAAAAGGCATAACCAAGCTGCCCAGGGCGATCAAGCCGACAATGGAACGAAGCTCGTTGCCCGCCTGACCCGTATCGGGCAGAAGCACTACGAGCCCCACGATCAGAAAAACAACGAACGCAAAGAGGGATTCAATAGCGTGCAGTAGCAGGACGACATAGTGCTGGTGGGTCTGATAGACCACATGCTCCGTGTCGCCCATAACCTTGTCCACGTAGCTCATGCGTGTTCGCTCCTGAAAGAAAGATCAACGCCGGATCGAGATGGGTCTAGCTCTCGATGGCGCTGTCCTCCTGGTTTACTTGAGCATAAACCTGCGTGGTCGAGATATTCGCGTGACCCAAGAGTTCTTGGACATACTCCAAGTCCGCCTTTTTGTCGACCAAGTGAGTGGCGAAGGTATGGCGCAGCGTGTGAGGCGTAACCTCTTCCCGGATTCCAACCTCACGGACATAGTGCTTGACGATCAGCCACAAGCCCTGGCGGGTCAATCGCTGGCCGCGATGGTTGAGAAAGAGCGCTGGCTCCTCTGCATCGCGAAGGAGCTGCACCCGACCACGCTCGAGATACTCCTGGAGCGGTTCAACGGCTCGCTCGTGAAGCGGAACCAAGCGCTCGCGCTGATCTTTGGGACGCACGACGCGAACGGTCGCGGAGGCCATATTCACGTCATCCACATTGAGCGAGACCAGTTCGGTCACCCGCAGACCGGTGGCATACAGCACCTCGAGCAAGGCCCGATCGCGCAGCGCTTTGGGGGTGTCCTCCTGGGTTGGCGCAGCCAGTAAGCGCTCGATCTCTTCTTGGGAAATGGCTTTGGGCAACCGTTTGCGTACTTTGGGCGAGTCCAACGTCGCTGTGGGGTCGTCCTCCAGCTCTCCCTGGTTGACCAAGTAATGGAAGAACGATTTGATAGCAGCCACCTTGCGGGCAACGGTGGAGGAGGCGTACTCCTGCTCCCCCTTCATCTTCATGATGTATTCGATAATGATTTCCCGCGTGACCTCATCCCACGCACTCACGCGACCATCCAAAAACTCGACGAATTGGGACAAGTCGTTGCGGTACGCGGCCAGGGTATTCTGTGAGTATCCCTTGTCCTCTACAATAAAGTCCAGGAACTGCTGGATTTTGTCCTGCATTGTTTTCCCCTCCCTCTATCCACTCATGGACGGACGTCCAGAAGGCGAGCTAGTCAATAACTGACTCGATCCATTCTACCACAACTTTGCATAAAACCCAAAATAGACCATATTTGTGTTACGTACAGCCCGAACACCCTGCCAAAGCGCCGTGCCCGGCACACGTTTCGGAGTTGGCCCATGTACCCCCTATATATAGTGGGTCCGTATTGGCAGAACACAATATGTGGAACTTGATCGCAGGCGATGTGGTCGTGAAGCTGACAGCAAGGGGGACCGACTGCAACCGGCAACAGCAGTAGCAGCGGTTGGTACAATCGGCAGAATGACCAGCACAGCAGGCGAGGCCCAAACGAATTTGCAGGCCGTCAAGTGGACAGAACGGCCGGGGCCGTTCTCAAGAAATCGTCCACCCGCTGCCGGTGGGGAATGGCCGCCATACCTATCCCTTCGACAGAGAAGGAGGCAACAACATTGGCAAACTGGGCAGCCTGACAGGGATCGCCTGTTTCGGCTAGCCGGATCAAGAACGCCGCTGTGAACACGTCCCCTGCCCCGGTCGGCTCAACCTCTTGGGCGGGGCGTGCGGGATAGTGACACACTTCATCCGATTTGTAGACGGTCGCTCCTTGGTCGGCCTGGGTCACGACGATGATCCGGATGTAGCGGCCCCAGTCACGAACCAAGCGGTTGGGATCCGGCACATCCAGCTCACTGATGACCAATACATCAAGCTGCTCCAGCAGCGCCGGCGAGGGGGTCCACTCGGCGTAGTGCACCTGGCCGTGCTCGTCCCAACGGCGGAAGAACCCCTGGGGCATGATCCCAACAAGAGACTTGTCTGAGAAGCAATGGAAGACCCCAGGCGAGATCTCGCGATCGATCGAACCCAGATACACCACGGGCGCATCGCGCCACGCCAAGGGGATGTGCTCGCAGGTGATGACAGCGGCGCGACTGTGCAAGATCTGTTTGCGCCCGGTCTCCAGGTAGATGTTTTCGAATATGGTGGTGCTTGCCGCTTGGTGGCAGACGACCTCCATACCCGGGAGGGCCGCGGATACGTCCAGTCCCGGGCCGGCACTGGTCACCACCCCGACACGCCGTCCCAAACGCTGCGCCGTAGTGGCAGCGTATGAGACGGATCCGCCCAGCGCCAGGCCACCTTCGGGCAGGATGTCCTGACAAACGTGACCGACGACTACGAAATCAGGGCTCTGGCTAGGTTTCAACTGGTCCCCGCTTTGCCGGAAGTTTGGGGCAACAGGCGCTGGAACGCTTGTTGCAGGAAAAAGGTTGCAGCCCGCGGCACATTCAGCTTAATCCCGGTCAGGGGCACATTGAGCTCAGTCTTGTCGCAGACCGTGGACAGGTTGGCATTGTCCACCTGGGGCTTGATCGCCTGCAGCAGTCTCGCGCGCCGCTGGGCATCTTGGATACTCATGATATCATCGATCTGCGCTATCAAGCGCCGGGCCTTGAGGATTCGGACCTCTGTCTGCTCGGCCTGCTCCTGCTCGACGAGTCCATACTGGGCCTTGAGACGATTCAGCCGCAACCCAGCCTCGTAGGTGCTGTCCACGATCTGGTCGCGGTCCATCCACTCGGTTTCATAATTGAGCACATATTTCCAGCTGGGCTGGACCAGGGCTTGGCGATGTTCCTCCAGTGTCCGGGCAAAGAACCGGTATCCGTACCGCTCGGGATTCTCAAAGACCGGACTTCCCGGATCGAGAAAGGGAGCCAGCGGCGAGATGAACGGGATCAGACGGCGTGGCGTCCCGCCGTCCAACTCTTTCATCAAGTACTCGCAATAGTCAACGGTGTCCATCACGGACTGGTAGTCCTGCTTGGGCAGACCAATCATGAAAAAGACGTCCAGCCGCTTGACACCGGCCTCCAGCGCAT
This sequence comes from Anaerolineae bacterium, assembly GCA_050116355.1. GTDB lineage: Bacteria > Chloroflexota > Anaerolineae > JAAYZQ01 > JAAYZQ01 > JASFOV01. Next base: position 8,926 of record JASFOV010000079.1, on the reverse strand, counting down.
AGCGCATGGTATCCTCGATGGGTGCGTTTTTGTAGGGACGCCCAAAGGCAGTGCGGACCTCTTCGCTGTGGGACTCGAGCGATATCTCGAGCGTCCAGTTGGGCATGGCCTTGGCCACGCGCTGGATGAAATCACGGTCGGCTGCGTTGAACAGCTCGACAATGACCGGCCCGTCGTAGCCATCGATGGCTCGCAGAAAGCGGTCAGCATACTCTGGGCCTGGCTGCCGGATGTCACCCAAGACAAAGGCCGGCCCACGACTGAAGCGGGCCACGTTCCGGATATCCTGGGCCAGGTCCTCGGGCGCGCGATAGGCAGGGCGGCGCCTATTGTGTAAAGCCGCAAACGTAGTGGCCGACCCGCCACAGGTCTTGCAGTTGTGCGTACAACCCCGCACGCTGAGCGCGGCCGTGATCGGATAGCCGAGCCAGCCCTTGAAGGGCACGAAACTGGCCAGATCCCGGTAGCGAGCCACCGCCTTGACCACATAGCTATAGTCAATGAGCAAGTGATCCAGGTTATCGGGGCTATAGGTGAGATCATTGACTCGCACCTGGTCCTCGTCCGTTTGCCAGGTGAGATTGGGGATCTCGGCCAGCGCTGGCGCTCCAGGCTGCCCGGTCAGATGTTTCATCAAGCGGAGCACTGGCTCCTCTGTTGAATCGCCGCGGACAACAAAGTCGACCTCTGGCCGCCGGATCAGCTCCTCGTGAAAGTAGGTGGAAGAGAAGCCACCGAACATGACGGGCACATCCGGATGGTACTTTTTACAGAGCTTGGCCACTTCGATGGCGCCGTGGGCATGTGGCATCCAGTGCAGGTCGATGCCAAAGGCAGCCGGGCGGAGCTTGCGGATCAGTTTCTCCGGATCGAACCGCTCGCTGTTGAGCATGCGGACGGCTAGATTGACGATGCGCACCCGTAACCCACTACGTTCCAGATACTCGGCAATGGTCGTCAGGCCAATGGGATACATCTCAAAGACGGGTGTACTGGGGACCAGATCGCTCACCGGTCCATACAAGATCGATTTGTCACGAAAGTCATACACGCTCGGGGCGTGCAACAACACTAGGTCTGCTTGGGGCATAATCAGGTTCTCCAAATCATGACGCACAATGCGGCCTCGTTGCCGCGCATTGTGAGTCCGAGTTCTTTGTTTATCGACTCCAAGTTATTTCGGTCGCACACGGGCACCAGGCACGGGGGTATTGTCCAGAATTTCCTGGATCACCGCGCGAGGATCCACATTCTTGATGCGCGCAGAAGGGCTGATGATCAGGCGGTGGGCCAAGGTCACCAGCGCCAGCGCCTTGACGTCATCAGGCGTGACATAGTCGCGACCAAGGATCGCAGCCCGGGCTTGCCCCGTCCGGTACAGGGCAATGCTGCCACGCGGGCTGGCGCCAAGATAGACATCCGGGTGCTTGCGCGTAGCCTCGACCAGCTTGACAATGTACTCTTTGACCAGATCGTCAAGGTAGACATCGCGAATGCGCTGCTGCGCCTCGATCAACTCCTCAGCGGAGACGACCTGCTCGATGCGAGTAACTGGATGGCTATGCTGCTGCCGCTCGAGCATCGTAATCTCTGAATCGAACTCGGGATAGCCAAGGCTGATGCGCATCATGAAGCGGTCGAGCTGGGCCTCCGGCAGGGGAAAGGTCCCTTCGTACTCAATAGGGTTCTGGGTAGCCAAGACCAAGAAGGGCTCTTCCATCTCGTAGGTGATTCCATCCACCGTGATCTGTCGCTCCTCCATGGCCTCCAGAAGCGCGGATTGCGTCTTGGGCGTGGCCCGGTTGATCTCGTCTGTCAGCACGATCTGGGCCATGACCGGCCCTGGACGGAACTCGAACTCGCGCGTCTTTTGGTTGAACATCGAGACACCTGTCACATCGCTGGGAAGCATGTCAGGGGTGAACTGAATGCGCCGGAAAGAGCATCCCAGTGATTTGGCCACTGTCTTGGCCAGCATGGTCTTGCCTGTGCCCGGGACATCCTCGATCAATAGGTGACCTTCGCACAGCAGGGCAATGACCGTCAGCTGCACCGGCTGTTCCTTGCCAACAATCACGTTTTCCACATTCTCGACGATCTTTTCAGCAATCGAACGTACTGCTTCCACAATTCCTCCCCTACAACCCAGAACCCAAGCACCTGGTTTACACAGCACCTATCAACAAAAAGTCGCCCGATTATACCAGCTTTTCGGCGAAAAGGGTAGTTGGCTGCTCTTCTTGGCAAGTGATCCCACCCTATGGTATAATGATCAGGACATCACCAACGGAGGTGAACGGATGAAGCGTTTGCTATCAGGGAACGAGGCGGTCGCGCGAGGCGCTTGGGAGTCAGGCGTCGCTGTTGCTTCAGCCTACCCCGGCACCCCCAGCACTGAGATTCTGGAAAACTTTGCCCGATATCCCAATGTCTATGCCGAGTGGGCGCCGAACGAAAAGGTAGCCGTAGACGTGGCAGTGGGGGCAGCCTATGCTGGCCGGCGGGCGCTGGCGGCCATGAAACATGTGGGCGTCAACGTGGCCGCTGACGCAGTCTTTTACGCTTCGATGACCGGCGTGGAAGCCGGGTTGGTGATCGTCACAGCCGATGATCCGGCCATGCACTCCTCCCAGAACGAGCAGGATAACCGTCGCTACGCCAAGTTCGCTCGAATTCCCTGTCTGGAGCCCTCCGACAGCCAGGAAGCCAAAGACCTGGTGGGCATCGCGTTGGAAATCAGCGAGCAGTTCGACACACCGGTTTTTCTGCGGCTGACAACCCGCATCTGCCACTCAAGCACCCCGGTGGAGTTGGGTGAGCAGATCAAGACCGCGCCACCTTCCGACAAGTTCCCCCGCAATCCGGCCAAATATGTCATGGTTCCCGGCAACGCGCGGAAAAAACATCCCGTCATTGAGGAACGGATCGAGTTGCTGGCCGGTTTCGCCGAGACCTTCCCCATGAATCGCATCGAATGGGGAGACCTGGAGAATCCGGCTGGCCGGTTGGGCATCATCAGCTGCGGAGTGGCGTACCAGTACACCAAGGAGGTATTCCCTGAGGCCTCGATTCTGCGACTGGGTATGACCTATCCGCTGCCGGCTGAACTCATCCAGCGCTTTGCGGACCAGGTGGACCGGCTGGTCGTCATTGAGGAGCTGGACCCGTTTCTTGAAGAAGAGATCAAGCTGATGGGTATCGAGTGCGAAGGGAAGAGCATCGTGCCCATGTGCGGCGAACTCGATCCCCGCGTGCTGCGCGAGAGCGCCATCGAGGCCGGGCTGCTGCCCGAGACGGCCAGGGTTCCGGTCGCCGATCTGGACAAACCCGAGCTTCCGCCTCGCCCCCCTGTTCTCTGCCCGGGCTGTCCCCACCGTAGCGTCTTCCATGTGCTGAACAAGCGCAAGGTGCCGGTGGCCGGAGATATCGGTTGCTACACGCTGGGTCTGCTGCCGCCCTTGTCGGCCATCCACACGTGTGGGTGCATGGGCGCTGGTATCGGTGTAGCCCACGGTGCAGCCCAAGCCGGGGTCAGCGAGCGAATGGTGGCGGTCATTGGCGACTCCACGTTCTTTCACACGGGCATGCCGGCGCTGGCCAATGTCGCCTACAACAGAAGCAATGTTCTGACGATTATCCTCGACAACCGAATCACCGGCATGACCGGCCACCAACAGAATCCAGGCACAGGCTACACACTGCAGATGAATGAAGTGCCACCTTTGGAATTGGAACCGCTGGTCAAAGCGCTGGGCATCGAGCGGGTCAAGACCGTTCCGGCCTTTGACGTTCAAGCCATCGATGATACGATCACCGCTTTTCTCAAAGCCGAAGGTCCAAGTGTGCTGATCGCCCGTGGCGAGTGTGCTCTGCTGCCCAGTGCGCGGCGGCGCTGGCTCCCCCTCAAGGTGATTTCTGAGAAGTGTAACGGCTGCACGATGTGCTTCCGCATCGGGTGTCCAGCCATCGTCAAGAGCGATGAATTGGACGAAAAGACCCAACGGCCCAAGGCTTACATCGATCCACTACTCTGTACCGGCTGCGAGGTGTGTGCCCAAGTCTGCCCCTGGCAGGCCATCCTGTTTCGGGATCAGGTAGAGGGGGACTAGGACCATGAGTCAGAGCTACAGTTTCCTGCTGGCGGGGGTGGGCGGTCAGGGTACGATCTTGGCCAGCAACGTTTTGGCCGAGGTTGCGTTGGTTGCAGGCTTTGACGTAAAAAAGTCGGAGGTCCACGGGATGGCGCAGCGTGGCGGCAGCGTCAATACTCACGTACGCTGGGACGCCGATCACGTCTACTCGCCGCTCATTGGCCTGGGTGAGGCCGATATCCTGCTGGTCTTTGAGCGGGCCGAGGCCCTGCGTTATGCCGAGTTCCTCAAACCGGGTGGCGTGGCGGTCATCAACCGCCATACCATCGAACCGATCACAGTCACCTCCGGTGGCGCACAGTATCCAACGGAGGCCGACCTGGAGGCGACCTACTGCAAGATCACCAACGAGTGCCACTTGGTACCAGGCACCCAGATTGCGAAGGAGTTGGGCAACGCCCGTGCGGCCAACGTGGTGTTGTTGGGGGCCCTCTCGACTTTTTTGGACGTGCCACCTGAAACCTGGCTGGAAACCATTGGAGCGCAGGTGCCGCCCAAGTATGTGGACCTCAACCGCCAGGCGTTCCTGGAAGGACGCCAGGCCGTGGCCGGCTAAAGGGGATATACCCGCCGCTGGACGCTGGTTTCTTCTCATGCCGGCGACCCGGTAGGGCAATCGCCTTTGGGTTTTGTCAACGAGGGGAGGCATCTAGTGTCAGCCGGCCTGTGAGGCCAAGAGCGTTTGACCTGAGCGACGCGGTGGGCCAGTTTGCGTTTTCCGCCGATCCATCGTAGAATAGGATACAAGCCTGCAGAAGGAGGTGTCCCGACATAGGATCCTGGTACGGCTAGATCGACTTGGGGAAGACAGCGCACGGACCTCGCCCCCCCAGCGGCGAGGTTGACGAGGAGGAGGTTCCCCGTTTCGCAGCGGGGCTAACGCTGTTGCCAGGCTGATGGCAGCCAGCAGCGGAACATCGAGAGATCAGCGGATGCCTCCCGGGTCCGGTCACGGCCCAGCTCTTCCCTTCCTGAGACAAAGCACGCCACACAAAACCTGCGGGCAATCGCAGGCACAAAAGGCGAATGCGGTGACCGCCACAGGCAAGTTGGGCCCAGCCCGCTGCCTGCAACCTGCACCCACAGGAGGGAACCAACATGTGCGGCATCGTCGGTTACGTGGGGTCCCGCCAGGCGACCCCCATCGTTTTTGAAGGTCTCCAGCGTCTCGAGTACCGTGGCTACGATTCGGCAGGCATCGCCGTCCTCGAGCACAACCGGATCGCTGTCCGGCGCGAGGTCGGCAAACTGGTCAACCTGGCCAAGTTGTTGGAAGCACAGCCCCTGTCCGGCCAGATCGGCATCGGACACACCCGGTGGGCCACCCACGGCGCGCCATCCCAGATCAACGCCCATCCCCATCTCGATTGTAGCGGCGAAGTGGTCGTCATCCAGAACGGCATCGTGGAGAACTACCGGGCACTGCGCAGAGAACTCAAGGCAGAAGGGCACCGCTTTTCCTCCGAAACCGATACTGAGGTCATTGTCCACCTGGTAGAGCGGTATTTGGACCAGGGAGAACCATTGGAGAACGCCCTGGCGCACACTCTGGGCGACATCGCCGGGGCCCATGCCATCGTGGCGATGACCAGCCGGGAGCCGGGAAAGGTGGTGGCCGCTCGCCTGGGCAACGCTGGCGGCGTCACGCTGGGCATCGGTGACGGCGAAATGTTCATCGCCTCTGATATCCCGGCCATTTTGCAGCATACGCAGCAGGTGATCCACTTGGACGATCGTGAGATTGCCATCGTCACGGCCACAGGGGCCACGGTGCTCAACCTGGATGGCGCGCCCGTTGAAAAAGAGAGTTATCACATTCCCTGGGATCCGGTCTCGGCGGTCAAGGGTGAGTTCAGCCGCTTCATGGAGAAGGAGATCCACGAGCAGGCCCAAGCCATCAGCTTCACGCTGGGCGGCCGGATCAACCAGGAAAAGCAGCAGATCTACCTCGAGGATCTGAGTCTGACCGCCCAGCAAGCCCAGGATATCAAAAAGATTGTGATCGTAGCCTGCGGCACGTCGGCCTATGCCGGACTGGTGGGCAAATTCCTGATCGAAACTCTGGCCCAGATCCCCGTCGAGGTCGACTATGGATCAGAGTTCCGCTATCGCAATCCACTCATCGACGACCAGACCGTGGTACTGGCCATCACCCAGAGCGGCGAGACTGTCGACACACTGGCCGCCATGTGCGAGGCCCAAGCCAAAGGCGCCCAGCTGTGGTCCATTGTCAATGTCATCGGCAGCCAGGCCGCCCGCCTGTCCGATGGCGTGATCTATATGCACGCCGGACCCGAGATCGGCGTGGCCAGTACCAAAGCGTTCACGACCTCCCTGGTCGACCTCTACCTTTTGGGCCTATACCTGGGCCAATTGCGCGGAACTCTGTCACCCCAAGAGATGGATGAACTTCTGGATGCGGTCCTGGCTCTGCCCAAACTGGCGGGCGACGTGCTGAGTCACGACCAAGAGTACCAGGCACTGGCCAATTTGTTCTTCAAGCGGGAGGATTTTCTCTATCTGGGCCGGGGCATCAACTATCCTATTGCCTTGGAAGGCGCGCTCAAGCTCAAGGAGATCAGCTACATCCACGCCGAAGGCTATCCAGCCGGAGAAATGAAGCACGGGCCCATTGCCCTCATCGACGAAAACATGCCGGTGGTGGCCATTGCGGTCCAGGATGGCGTCTACGAGAAGATGATCAGCCAGATCGAGCAGGTCAAAGCTCGAGGGGGGACGGTGATTGCCGTCGCCACCGAGAACGACGAACTGATCGCCAGAAAAGCGGACCACACCATTCACGTCCCCGCCACCTCACCCCTGCTTGCACCGGTGCTCACTGTCCTACCCCTGCAGCTCTTGGCCTACCACATCGCCGTGCGACGCGGCGCCGATGTGGACCAACCTCGGAACCTGGCCAAGAGCGTGACCGTCGAGTAGGGGGCTCGGCTCCGCATCCGGCGCGCGACAGCCAGCTCACCTGCAGGCGCCCGCGGGTTGTCGCCAGCGGGCACGACCAGTAAGGGCCATCGCACATTTGAGATTATGACAACTGGAAAGAAGATCATCCAGGCGACAACCATCGTCACGGTCATCTCCGTGGCGGTCAAAGGCGTGGGCTTCGTTGAGAAGCTCCTGCTGGCCTATTTCTTTGGCACCGGTATTCAAGTAGATGCCTACCTGGTCGCCTACACGATTCCCTTCAGCGCCTTTATTGTTCTGCGTGACGTGATCGCGCCTGCTTTCTTGCCGACCTTTCTCCAGACCCGCCGCACGTCCGAACAAGATGGGTGGCGGCTGTTCAGCATCACTGGAACGGTGCTCCTGATCCTCTTGGGCATCGCCGCCGCGGCCGGCATGATCCTGGCCAAGCCCCTAATCTCACTGACGGCCCCCGGCTTTGCGGGAGCGCAGCAGGGCTTGGCCATCGAGCTGACCCGCATGATCATGCCCGCGCTCCTGCTGCTGGGCCTCTCAACCTTGACAACGGCCGCACTGCATGCTCAGAAGCGCTTCACCTTGCCCGCGCTGGGGTTGGCCAGTTTTCGGGCTGGACCGCTTCTCTTTTTGCTGGCCCTGGGCAGTGTGCCGGCCATGGCTGTGGGAGTGGTGGCCGGTTCTGTGGGCAAGCTGCTTGTCGAGATCTTGGGCCTGCGACGGTACCTGCACGCCATCCGCCCTAGCCTGCGCCTAACGTTCCAGCCGGTGTGGACTGTCGGCCGGCTGGCCGCACCACTTTTGGTGGCCCTGTCCCTGTCCCTCTTTGTGGGACCGTTGGTGGATAACGCTTTTGCCAGTAGGGCAGGGGTGGGCGGCGTCTCCGCCCTGGCCTTTGCCCGCAAGATCGTCGAAACCCTGACCACTATCCTGCCGTACACGCTGGGGCTGGTACTGCTTCCCTTCTCGGCAGAAATGGCCGCCGGCAAAGATCATCGCGCGCTGGCCAGGACCCTGAGCCAAGCAGTGCGGGCCCTAACGTTCCTCTTTCTGCCGGTGACGGCCGGCCTGGTGCTGTTGCGCGAGCCGTTTGTCCGGCTCCTCTTTGAGCGGGGCGCCTTTACCGCCAGTTCAACGCAGTTGACGGCAGATCCGCTGCTGTTCTACGCTCTGGGTCTGCTGCCGTTTGCGCTCGAAGTGGTCGTCATCCAGTTCTTCTTTGCCCGCCGGGACACGTTAACGCCTGTGATCACCGACGTGGTTGCCTTTGTTCTGAACGTGGCCCTGATTCCGCCACTGCAAGCTGTCTTTGGCCTGGGAGGGATCGCCTTGGCCACCACCACAGCCAAAACACTGAAGGTCCTGGCACTGCTGATCCTGTTCGGGCGCCAGGTGCCGGCGTTTCGCCTGGGCAGCTTGGGTCCCTTTGCGGGGAAAATGGCCCTGGCCTGCCTGGCAACGGTGGCGGCCATGTTTCCCTTGCTACCCTTGAGCTCGCGACTGGGCCCTGATTCCAGCCTGGTTGCCCAGGCCGCTTATCTCGTCGCCGCGGGCCTGGTGGGCGGTGTCGCTTTCTTGCTGATGGCCTATCTCTTGCGCGTGAATGAGCTGCGACGTCTGCCGCAGCAGGGGTGGGACTGGTTCCAAGGTTGGAGGCGTACGCGCCGCAGTTAGGCCCCCTTCAGCGCCTACAGGGCTGCTACAAGCTCCAGCAAACGGGTGTAGAAACGCAGGTTGTGAAGGGTAGCCAGGCGCATACCCAGCGCATCGCCTATGTCAAAGAGGTGGTGGAGGTAGCCCAGCGAGTAGTGTTGGCAGCAGGGGCAGTCGCAGGTTGC
>JASFOV010000078.1:0-12094 GCA_050116355.1 Anaerolineae bacterium | reverse complement strand
CTGGCATAGATGGCGGCGATCGGCTCGTTTGCCAGCCGTCTGGCGACAGCGTGGGCCTGCTGCCGGCCTACGTTGTCCAGGGGGAGGTCCATGCGACCGCGGAAACGCTCTGGGCCGGCGCCTGCATTCCAAGCCGTCTGGCCGTGGCGCACCAGTACGATGCGGACACCCTCACCAACGGCTTGGGGCAACGCTTGTGTCCGGTGGCAGATATCATTGAGACCCACCAACACAGGGGAACCGCCGGCTGAGAGGTAGTCAAAGCGGCTCAGGTTGCACAGATCCTGCCGCACGCGCCAGTAGGCCGGATTGGCTAGATCGGCCAGGCCACATACAAGCGTCTTGGTCACGGCTTGATGGCTGACGATGGCTACGGTGTCGCCATCACGGTGGGCAGCTACGATCTCGTGGACGGCGGCAACCGCCCGCTCGCGCAGGAGGTGGGCGCTTTCGCCACCAGGCACCTGAACGCTGAACGGATCGTGGCGCCACCGGGCAAATAGGTCGGGCCATTGCTCGGCGACCTCGGCGAAGGTTTTTCCTGCCCAGTCGCCATAGTCCATAGTCCGGAGGCCAGACCGGACCTCGACCTTGACGCTGTGAGGTTGGGCGATGATGCGGGCGGTGTGTGCCGCTCGTTGCAGCGGGCTGGAATACACGGCCGTAAGGGGAGTGGCGGCCAAGCGGCGCGCCGTAGCCTGCGCTTGAGCTACACCCTCGGTAGCGAGGGGGAGATCCACGACGCCGCGGAAGCGCTGCCCGGGCCCGTTGCCTACGTTCCAAGCTGTCCGGCCATGGCGGATCAGGAGTACTCGGATCACATCGCACCTCCGCAGATAGTAGCGACATTGTATCGCGAGCAGGATCGGGTGTCAAGATGGGAAAACCCAAGGGGACGGACTGGGAAAGCTGGATAGATGAGCAGATTCGCCGGGCCCAAGAGCGTGGCGCGTTCGACAACTTGCCGGGCTGGGGACAGCGGCTGGATCTGACGCCTAATCCGTATGCCCGCGATCAGGAACTCGCCTTCAAAGTGCTGAAGGACGCAGGCTACGCACCGGAGTGGATCGAGTTGGACAAGGCGATCCGGAAACGGACGGAGCGGGCCCGCGCTGTCCTAGCTCGCCGCTGGCGCTGGTACCAGACCCGGCTGAGTGACCTTGCGCCGCAGTCCAGCCGGTGGGCTGATGCGGAACGAGGGCGGGTGCACGATAGCTGGCAACGGGCGCTCGCCGATTTCGAAGAAGAGATCGTGGCCATCAACCTCGAGATCGGAGAACTGAACCTGAAGGTACCTAGCACCCAGTTCCAGCGCTTGAGATTGGACGTGGGCCGGGAGATAGAACGAGTTTTGGAAGCAGGGAAATGAGTACGGAACCGGTAGATATCAAGAAGCGTAGGGCCGAGGTTGTGCGCCGGGTCGTCACCAGCCGGGAGCGCGCACCACGCTCGCCCCGCATGGAACGGGCCCTGAAGCGGCTCATCTGGCGCTATACCAGGCCCGAACGGAAGGAATCGGAAGACACGGATGTTTAGAAATCGAGGCTGTACGGTTGTCATTGTTGTGTTGGGCTTGTTCGTCGTCGCCTTTTTCGCTTTGGTCGATCTCTATACCGATTGGACGTGGTTTAGCGCACTGGGAATCACCTCCGTCCTATGGAAACGCATCGTCACCGAGTGGCTGCTCTTTCTTGGTGCCTGGCTGATTGCCAGCGTGGTCTTGGCCGCCAATTGGTGGCTGGCACGGGCCCTGATGGGCGGCGGACAGTTGACCGTGCCCTGGCTGGAGCAACAGCAGGTGCAGAACCAATATACGGCTGCCCCCACCACACGGGTGATCTCGGGGCGCATCGCCAATGGAGTGCTCGCCTTGCTGGCGGTAGGCATTGGCCTGTTCTTTGCCTTCCCTGTGCGCGGGATGTGGCTCAGTGCGCTGTTCAGCTGGAACGCTGTCCCCTTTGGACAGACGGATCCCATCCTGAACCGCGATCTCAGCTTTTACATTTTTCGCCTGCCCTGGCTCCAGTTCCTGCAAGGATGGTTGCTGTGGCTCTTTGCCGTTTCGCTGGGTGGCTCTGCCTTGATCTATATTGCCTCCCACTCGGCCGAACAACTCACAAACAAGATCAGGGTTGTGGGTGAGCGGCCATCTTGGTTCCGTTTCTCCCCGAGCGCCACCCGCCACCTGCTGGTTTTAGGCGCCATTGCCTTGTTACTCATTGCCTGGGGCTACCAGCTTCGCATACCAGAATTGCTCTATTCGGACACAGGTGCCGCCTATGGGGCCAGCTATGCGGACGTGCACGCGCGGCTGCCGGTCCTGAACATCCTGACCGGCATTGCCATCCTGGGCGCGATCCTGCTGTTGGTCAGCATGTTCGTCAAGCTTCGCTGGCTGCCCTATGCCGTCGTCGGCGCCTGGCTGGTGGTTGCCTTTGTAGGGACCAACATCTATCCGGCCCTGTTGCAGCGGGTGGTCGTGGAACCCAACGAGCTAGCCCGCGAACAGGAATACATTCAGCACACCATCCAATTCACGCGACAGGCTTTCGACCTGACCAAAGTGGTCGAGGACGACTTTGACGTCGCAGAAGTAACCCAGCCCCTGGATTTGGAAGCCAACCAGGATACGATGAAGAACATCCGGCTGTGGGACTACCGCCCCCTGCTACGCACCTATGGCCAGCTACAAGAGATACGGCTCTACTACGAGTTCTCCGACGTGGATATCGACCGCTACCAGTTGGGCGACGACTACCGGCAAGTGACGCTCTCCGTGCGCGAGATCGCCAGCGACGAATTGCCGCAGACGGCACAGACGTGGGTCAACCGCCACCTGGTCTACACGCACGGTTCGGGCGTGGTACTGAGCCCCGTAAACGAAGTCGTCGAAGAGGGCTTGCCCAATCTTTGGGTGCGTGACATTCCCCCCCAATCGAGATACCCGGAGCTCGAGCTGACCCGGCCCGAGATCTACTACGGCGAGCTGACCAATGATTATGTCATTGCCCGGACAGAAGAGCAAGAATTGGACTATCCATCGGGCGACCAAAATGTCTATACCACCTACGCAGGAGAAGGCGGCATACGTATCGACTCGCTGCTCAAGCGGCTGGCCTACTCGATACGATTGGGCAGCAGCCAGATCGCGCTCTCAAGTGCTATCACACCCGAAAGCCGCCTCATGTGGCGCCGCTCCATCGACGAGCGGGTCCAAACCATCGCCCCCTTCTTGCGCTATGACCCCGACCCCTATGCCGTCATTCTCGACGGGCGCTTGGTGTGGCTGTTGGACGCCTACACGGTGACCGACCGCCATCCCTATTCCGAACCCATCCGCACCACCTTTGGCGAGATCAACTATATCCGCAATTCGATCAAGATCACCATGGACGCCTATAACGGCCGCCTCAACTTCTACTTGATCGACCCCAGCGACCCGCTGGCCCAAGTCTACCAGGCCATCTTCCCCGATCTGTTCCGGTCTGTCGACGAGATGGACCCGGCCCTGGTGGCGCACTGGCGCTACCCGGAGGGCTTGTTCCGGATCCAAGCCTCCAAGCTACGGATTTTCCACATGACCGAGGCCCAAGTCTTTTACAATCAAGAGGACCTGTGGAACTGGGCAGAGGAAGTTGTGACCGGTGAACGGATGCCCATTGAACCGTATTACGTCAACATGCGTTTGCCGGGGGAGACGGATACCGAGTTTGTATTGATGCTGCCCTTTACCCCCTCGACCAAACAGAACATGGTCGCCTGGCTGTACGCCCGCAACGATGGCGAGAACTATGGCCAGCTAGGCGTGTACAAGTTTGCCAAGCAACGTCTGATCTACGGTCCGATGCAGGTCGAATCGCGGATCGACCAAGATCCTGTGATCAGCCAGCAACTATCCCTGTGGAACCAACGGGGCAGCCAGGTCATCCGCGGCAACCTGCTGGTCATCCCTGTAGACCAGGCGATTTTGTACGTGGAACCGATCTACCTGCAGGCCGAGGCCAGCCAGTTGCCCGAGCTGCGACGGGTGATCGTCGCCTATGGCAATCGCATTGTCATGGAGGAAACACTGGCCGAAGGGCTGGCCCGAGTGATGGCCACCGAGCCAGTCTCGGACGAACCGATTGCAGACGAACCAGCCAGTCCCGAGACGCCCCCTGCCGTGCTAGAGGAGGATGTCGAAGCCTTGATCCTGCAGGCCGATACCTACTACCGGACCGCCCAGGAGTGTCTACTAAATGGCGACTGGTCGTGCTATGGCCAGGAGATGGACGCATTGGAAGAAGTGCTGGAGGCTTTGGTAGTCTCCACGCAAGAGTGAAATCGGATACCGCCAACAACGAGCTCGAAGGGAGGGCACAATGAGCGAACAAGACGAATGGCAGGAAGCACAAGAGGAACAGCCCGAGGAGCAGGGCACCGCAGACACGCCCAAGATCGATCTGAACACGGCAACCCAAGAGGAATTGCAGGTAGTGCCGGGCATTGGTCCGGCCCTAGCAGAGAGCATCATCCAGTACCGCACCGAGGTCCAACCGTTCCGAGAACCGGCCGAAGTCACCTTTGTGCCGGGCATCGCCCAGACGACGTACGAGAGGTTCGCCGACTTGGTGACCACCAGCCCCGTGCCCGAGGCCGAGGCGGAAGCGCCAGAAGCGGAACCCGAGGCCGAAGCCGAACCTGAAACTGTGCAAGAGGAACTTGAGGCCGAAGCCGAGCCCGAAACTGAGGCCGCGGAGCTTGGGCCTGAAGCCGAAGCGGAGGAACCGGGTGAGTTTGAAGCGGAAGCCGAGCCCTGGGAAAAGATCGAATGGGTCCCGGCCGAAACCGCAGAGCTGGCCGAGGAAGAGGCAGAAGAAGAGCTGGAAGAAAAAGCCTTGGAGGCCGAACTAGCGGAAGCCGAGGAAGTTGAGGCGGTGGACGTCGAGGCTGAAACCCCGGAAGCCGGTGAGACTGAGGAAGTGAGCGAGCCCGAAGAAGAGGCGGAGGCCGAAGAGGAAGCGGAAGAATTGGTTGAGGTTGAGGCCGAGCCTGAACCAGAGCGATTCGTTCCCGATGACCGGGGGGCTCCGCCACTGGAGATGGTCACTGTGGCCAAGGTTGGCTGGGGACGGCTATTATTCGTCGGCCTGGTCAGCATCCTGCTGGGCGCCCTACTGGCCTTGTTGGCGCTGTACGCGGTGAATGGCACCCTCGATTTTCAGGGCGCCAGCGCCCGCCAGCTACAGCAGGAAGCATCGCGCCTGGAAGGTCTGATCACGTCGCTCGATACCGAGGTCGGCCAGGCCCAAGGCCAATTGGATAGCCTGCAAGGACTGACGCAACAGCTGCAGGGCGCTCAAGCCGAGCTGCAAGGGGCCCAAGCCAATCTGGAAGACAATCTACAAACCATGGAAGAGGGCATGGCCACGATGGAGCAAGCGGTTGAATCGATTGCCAGCGATGTGAGCGCCCTCAGCCAGAGCATCGACGACGTCAGCGGTCAGGTGGAAGAACTGCAAGGCGTGGCCGCCGCAATGCAGGAGCAGGTCAGCGCCATGGCTGAGGAACTGATGACCTTGAGCCAGGAGGTTGACGAGATCCAGCAAGCCGCCGAGCGATTCGACGCCTTCCTCCAAGGTCTGCGCGAGCTGCTCAACCAGACCGACGGCCAGTCCTCGGGCCTGACGCCGTTCCCGACGCGCACGCCCTGGGCAACGCCGACCGCCGAGCCGGACGTCACCGTCGTCCCCCTGGCGACGCCGACACCCACGCCAGCAGGCTAACACCAACACCTCTGAGCAAAACCGGCGGGGACCGCAGCCGACCATAGGGCTGCGGTCCCCGTTCTATTGGCCGGATACCGTATTCTTGGGCGACACTGGACTAGGGTGTGCAGGGACTCTGGTCAGGAAACGTGCCTGTCCGCAGCCCTCACTCCCAGCAGCTCGAGCAGCCGCAGGCAATTGGCCTTGGCGTCCGCCCCGACTTCGGTCACCGGACCGACGCACGAGGGGCAGCCCCGCCGGCAACGGCAAGCCTGTACCAAGTCGGCGGCAGCCACCAGCAAGGTGTCGTGCAGCTGGTACAGGGCTTGGCTAAAGCCCATCCCACCCGGCGCGTTGTCGTAAATGGTGATCGAGGGCAGTTTGGAGAAAGAGGACCTGACCTCACTCACTACGCCAATGTCGCGGGGATCACACATCAGGTATAGCGGCGCCAGATGGCGTAGTACATGAGCTAGGCCGCTCAGGGTGCCGCGCACCATCCGATCGACTTCTACGCGCTGGTGGCAGGACGTGCACAGCGTCACCAGATTCTCCAGCCGGTTGGCCTCCAAGTAGTGATCGTTCTGGCCCCGCACGTAGCCAAAGGTACGGAAGGGCTGGATATGGTGCACGTCATGGGCGCGATTGGGGCGCTCTGGCGCCCCGCAGTGGCGACACTGGTGCCCATCGCGCGCCCGCGCCCGAGCGCGCTGCTGGTCCCAATTGGGACCGCGGTCGTCGCGAGCCCGGTTCAACAATCCCTCCTGCTCCAGCCGGGCAGCCATCTCCGGCTGGATGGAGAACCAGTAGGCCGTTGTCTCCATCTCCTGCTCGGGGATGCTGTCCGGCGCGATCTCACCCCAGCCCAGGATCTCGTGGGTGTACAAACGCACCTTCTTGTAGGAGGTCGCCTTGGTCTTGATCGCTACCCGGCCGTGGGCTCTTTGGGTGGCGGCGGCATCCAAGTGGGCCGCTACGTCCAAAACCTGGACGTTGACCGAAGTGCTGGCCTGGGTGTAGTAGCCAGCCGCTACCGGTTCGACCTCGGCCCGCCGTCCCTCCCAATCCAGCCGGCGTACCAGGTACGACTCACCGCCATGGAGGTAAATGGCGCCTTCATGGATGAGCAACGGCACACTCTGCCGGTCCACGACGCCCACGACGCGAGCCGGTCCGCCGCCCGCTGCTTCGTCGGCAGCCGTATCGGTGACCACAAAGGTATCCATCTCGGCGGTGCGCAGGCTCACCGCCTCGGCCGGGTAGGTCTGGTCCGCATAGTGCCACCGGTCGCCGCTCAGCCGCAGCAATTCCTGGGCTTCCAAGTAGGCCAGCACTTGTTGTGTGTGCGGGAAGCGACCCAGGTTTTCATCCTGGCCAAAGGGCAATTCAAAAGCCGCGCAGCGGATGTGGTTGGCCGCGATGACCAAATTGTCGGGATTCAGCAGCGCCTGTTCCGGGGACCGCTGGAAAAAGTAGTCGGGTTGGTTGACAATGAATTGGTCCAACGGTGAGGCCCCAGCCACCAGCACCGCGGCCGAGGTGCCGGCCCGTCGCCCGGCCCGGCCCGCTTGCTGCCAGGTGCTGGCGATCGTCCCCGGATAGCCCGTCATCACACAGACGTCGAGATGGCCGATGTTGATGCCCAGTTCCAGCGCGTTGGTCGCCACAACCCCGAGCACCTGTCGTTGTCGCAGGCCCCGCTCGATGGCCCGGCGCTCCGAGGGCAAGTATCCACCGCGGTACCCTTGCACCCGGTCGGGAGGCAGATCCTCGCGGGCGGCCGCATCACGCAAATAGGTCAACAGCACCTCAGTTGTGAGCCGCGCCCGGGCAAAAACGATGGTCTGTATCCTAGCTGCGAGAAACTGCTCGCCCAGGATCCGTGCGTCCACCACCGGGCTGCGTCGAATGCCCAATTCGCGATCGACGATCGGTGGATTGTAGAACAAAAAGTGCTTGTCGCCGGCCGGCGAGCCGTCCTGCTCCGCCCCCACCAACGCGAACGATTCCTCGGTAAGGCGCTCTACCAGTTCCAGCGGGTTGGCGATCGTGGCCGAGGCGCAGACAAAGTGTGGCTGCGCACCATAGAAGGCACAGACGCGCTTCAGTCGGCGCAGCACATTGGCCACATGGCTGCCAAAAATGCCCCGGTAGGCGTGGATCTCGTCGAGGACAATGTATCGCAATCCCTGGAAGAAGGCCATCCATCGTGTGTGATGGGGCAGGATGCCGGCATGCAGCATGTCGGGGTTGCTGATCACGATGCGCGCCTTCTTGCGGATGCGGGGGCGGGCCGAGCGTGGGGTATCGCCATCATAGGTGCTGACCGGGACCGGTGCCTGCCCGCCCGGGGACGCTTGCCCGGGCAGGGCGGACTGCAGTTCTGCAAGCTCAGCCAGCTGATCCTGGGCCAGGGCCTTGGTCGGAAAGAGGTACAGGGCTCGCGCGCCCTGATCGTTGAGCAGGGCATGGAGGACGGGCAGGTTGTAACCCAACGTCTTGCCGCTGGCAGTGGGTGTGACCAGGACCACATTCTCGCCGCGCAGGGCGGCGCCGACAGCCAGCGCCTGGTGAGTGTATAGCTGCCGGATGCCGCGCTGTTCAAGGGCCGCGATCAGGCGCGGATCCAGTTCGGACGGAAAGCTGGCATAGCGACCGGGCCGCGCAGGCATGTGCCGCCAGTGGGTAATGCGCTGCTTGATCTGCGGATCGTGTTCGAGTTGCTCCAAGACCTGTTCCAGAGTCATTGCAACGATTATAGACCAAACCCAGGCGGCGGGCAAACGAGGGCAGCCTGCGAGTCTCGATTTTCGAAATCGAGCCAGGTGTTGTACAATGCAGGGGCCATCGCTTGGCGCCAGAGGACGGGTCTATGATGAAGGTACAAGACGTGCTACCCATTGTGCTGTCGATCGCGCTCATCATCCTGGTCGCGATCCTGGAACGGCAGAGCCGGCTCATCGCTGCCGTGACCGCCGTGATGCCCCTGGGCGCTACGCTCGCCTACTGGATCGTCTATTCCGCCAACGAGGGCGAACCGGCCACGATGGAACCGTTCAGCCGTGGCCTGGTACTGGGCCTTATGCCTACGCTGGCCTTTGTCATCGTTGTTTGGCTGGCCACGCGCGCCGGCCTGAAGCTGGTCCCGGTGCTCATCGCCGGCTACGCAGTCTGGGGCGTGGGCGTGGCGCTGCTTTTGGTACTGAGAAGGACTTTGGGATTCTGAGAGGAGAAAAACATGACTGAACACGAAACACCGAAAGACGAGGGGTATACGATCATCGCCCGCGTCATCAAGCAAGAGGGCCATTGCATCGCTGGACACCAGGTCGGCGACCAAGTCGTCTTTGACGGGGCGACGGTGCAGGGCAAGGTCTGCATCCATGCCCTGTATAGCTTCCTGCCCAAGGTCTTTGCCATGCGCTACGGGGCCGAATTCCCCTGGACGGAGGAGTCCGACGTGACCACCCACGCCTGTCCCGATGCATGGAATCCAGTCGTGTTTGAGCTGCGCCGGGTGAGATCCTGAGGAAAGATACAAGGGTACGACCCATTCAGATGCAGGTTCCCTCGAGGAGGAGCCGTGGTAGATTCACTGCGCATTGCCCTGGCCCAGATTGCGGTCGGACCGGAGCGAGAGGAGAACACACAGAGAGCCCTCCGTCTGATGGCTGACGCCGCGCAAGCGGAAGCCGAGCTCATTGTCTTTCCGGAGATGAGCATCGATCCCTTCTTCCCCCAGTACCGGGCCGACAAACGCTTCTTCGAGTGGGGCACCCCCGTGCCCGGGCCGCTGACGGAGCCTTTCCAGGAGCAAGCCGCCCACTTGGGCCTGGCCACCGTGCTCAATCTGTACGAAAAAGCGGGGCCGGGCCGTTACTATGACTGCTCACCGGTGTTTGATCATCAGGGCGCCTATGTGGGCAAGCAGCGCATGACTCACATCTTGGAGGGCCCAGGCTACAACGAGCGCTACTATTACTGGGAAGGTGACAGCGGCTATCCGGTCTTTGACGTGGGGCCCGTCCACACCGGCATCGCCATCTGCTACGACCGGCACTTTCCGGAGGTGATGCGCGCCCTGACGTTGGGCGGCGCGGAGGTGATCGTGGTGCCCACCGCGACGGCCCGCCTGGAAGCGGAGTTCAAGGCGGTGTGGGAGATCGAAATGCAAGCGGCAGCCATCGCCAATGGGGTCTTTGTCGCCGTGGCCAACCGGGCCGGCGTCGATGACACGCTGCGGTTTTTCGGCGGCAGCTTTGCCGTTGACCCATATGGCCGGATCCTGGCCCGCGCTCCGGAGGACAACGTCGCCCTGTTGCTGGTCGATCTGGACCTATCTCTGATCGAGGAGGCGCGCCGTGACCTGCCGTTCCTGCGCGACCGGCGACCTGACACCTACGGCCCGCTGCTGGACCGGTAGAGCACGCTCACAACGATCCATTTACCAGAATCATGGGGAACAAGGAGGTACATATGACCGACAGCAAGCAGCTTACGCCACTCACCGGCATGTTCTTTGAAGAGTTCGAAGTTGGCCAGTCGATCTCGAGCATGGGCCGGACCATCACCGAAGCCGATGTGGTCGGCTTTGCGGCGCTCAGCGGCGACTGGAACGCGATGCACACCGACGCCGAGTACGCCGCCCAACATCCCTTTGGCCAGCGGGTGGCCCACGGCTTGCTGTGCATGTCGATCGCGAGCGGGTTGGCCATGCGCATGGGCTTTTTGGTCGAGACCGCACTGGCCTTTCGTGAGATCAGCGATTGGAAGTTCAGCCTGCCGGTCTATTTGGGCGACACCATCCACATCCGGGCGACCGTAACCGAGACCAAAGCCATGCGCCGCTTGGGTGGGGGATTGGTCAAGCTGAAGGTCGAGATGCTGAACCAGGACGACAAGGTCGTCCAGCGCGGCACGTGGGGGGTTTTGGTCAAGGGCCGCGACGCATAGAAGACCCTCCCGGCCGGTGAGGGCCCGGGAGGGTTGGCTTCCAAGCGGTGGTCTGCAGCCGGGGGCGCAGGCGCAACCCCCGCCGGCGCGGTTAGGCGACGAAATAGGCCCGGAACAGGTTCAGCGCGGCTCCGTTCTCGCCCTGGGACATCAGCCAGAAGACCACGGCCAGAACAATGACCACCAAGGCCACAACCAGCGCCACCTTGATCCAGCTGATAGGCGCCTGACCCTGTACCTCACCCGTCTGGCCGTTGACCAAGAAGTGATACACCTTGTCCTTGTAGCGGTAGGAGGCGATCCAGACCGGGAAGAGGACGTGCTTGTACTTCAGATTGGAAAAGGCGGTGCGCACCTGCAGGTTGCGGTGCGTGTCGCCGGGCACCTCCGCGGCACACGCCTGCTGCACGTCGGACTCGATGATCGACTGGCCCGTCGACCACCCACCGCGCAAGTCGACGGTGTAGGCTTCGGCACCCCACCCTGACAAAAAGTCGGGTTCGTAGGGCACCAAGGCGCCGGTATCAAAGGGGTAGATGCGCTCGACCATGCCCCGCTCCACGCTGGCAGTGGCCGGCACCAAGACGTCGTCAAAGTGGAGAGTCAGCGAGCCTGACGCCGGCTGCCAGCGGATCTTTTGCACATCGCGGGTGCGCTGGACCCGCTTGCCCTGATCGTCGGTCGTCCAGTATTGCTCTTGCACCGTGTAGTAGTAGCCCGCCTCGGCCCGCCACCACGACGAGGTGTAGGCATCAAAGGTCCAGAAGGGCAGATATACCCCTTGCAGCTTGGCTTCGGCATCTTTGGCAATCTGACGCACGGGATTGGGCCGGAAGAACCCGCGGCCCAGCCATTCGCGGAAGAGCGTGACCGCCTGGCGCTGGTCAACTTGGAAGGGCAACAACGACTCGGGCTTGACAACGCGGGCCACCTGTTCCTGCGGCACCACCTGGTTAGAGCCACAGAAGGCGCACTCGGTGGAGATCAGACTGGCGTCCACGGTATTCACCGCGCCGCAGCTCTCGCACTTGAGCGAGCGCTTGTCCTCGCCGTAGCCCATCTCGTGCGGCGTGTCGACCATCTCTTGCAGCGCCTGCTCCAGGTCATACTCCTGGATCGCCTCCTCGGTTACTGGTACGCTGGAGGTATGACCGCAGTACGCGCAAGCCAGGGTGCCCTGCTCGGCGTCAAAGTCCATCTCCGCCCCGCACTGGGGGCAAGGAAACCGATGTGCCTTGTCCTTTGCTGCCATACTGTTTCCTCTCTTTCGGTTAATCCTGGGCCAGAGCTAGCAGTGACTGTGTATACATTTCGGTGGGAGTTTCTGTTGTGGGGGGGGGCGCGCCCCCCCCCCCCCCCCCCCCCGGGGCCGAAACGGCCCCGGCCCCCGCGAG
>JASFOV010000077.1:0-12326 GCA_050116355.1 Anaerolineae bacterium | reverse complement strand
GCTGAGCAGGATTCTCTCCCGGAAGAAGAGCTAGCGGCTGACCAGGATTCAGTCCTGGAAGAGGAAGAGGCCTAAAGGCTCTGCGTTGGATCCTGACGATAGCCGGTCCTGAACCTCCGCTTCGATTCCAGACAAGTACAAGGCGCTCCTGCACGGACTCGTCTCAAGCGGACGCCTTGAGCGACAAGGACTTTCGTACATGCAGGCTGGTTGGAGCTGACATCAGACCATCCCAGACATCAAATCGTGGGGGACGCTCCATCCAGGGGTGTCCCCCTTTTTGTGTAACTCGGCTTACCCACTTCTGATCGGACTTGGTATATAATCAACTCAGATAAGCCAAGATCAAACCCTTGGAAAGGATGAAACCGTGGCAGACAAATTTGACCGCTTCACCAAACGGGCCCGCCGAGTTCTCGGCACCGCCCAAGACGAAGCACGTCGCCTCAATCATCGCTACATCGGAACGGAGCATATCCTGCTAGGGTTGGTGTCCGAAGAAGGCGGATTTGCCATGCGGGTCCTTGACAGCATGAACATCTCGGCCGGACAGATTCGCGCCGCGATCGAACGGGCCGTAGGCCGGGGCACCCGCGCTCCTCTCTCACAACCCGCTCTTACTCCGCGTACCAAGCGCGTGATTGAACATGCCGTCGATGAAGCCCGCCAATTGGGCCACCACTACATTGGCACCGAACACCTCCTTCTCGGATTGGTCCGGGAGGGAGAAGGTGTGGCTGTAGACGTCCTACGGCGCCTGGGGGCGCCCCCCGAAAAAGTGCGTACTCAGGTACACCAACTGTTGAAAGAATCTCCCGTCCAAGAAGGTGGGCAGCAGGCGGGTTCGACGCCTACCATGGATCAGCTGGGCACCGACCTAACTGCTCTAGCTGATGCCAACAAGCTTGATCCGGTCATTGGCCGTCAGACCGAAATAGAGCGCGTAATCCAGATTCTAGCACGTCGCACCAAGAACAATCCGGCTTTGATCGGCGAGCCGGGGGTCGGCAAGACGGCCATCGTTGAAGGTTTGGCCCAACGCATCGTGGAAGGCGATGTGCCCGAACCTCTGCTCGACAAGCGTGTGCTGCAGTTGGACATTGGTAGCGTCGTCGCTGGGACGATGTATCGTGGCCAATTCGAGGAACGGCTCAAGAAGGTTATCGACGAGATCAAAGGATCGGATAACATCCTATTCATTGATGAGCTCCATATGCTCGTCGGTGCGGGTTCCGCGGGCAGCTCCGTGGACGCGGCGAATATCCTCAAGCCAGCATTGGCTCGTGGCGAACTGCAGTGTATCGGTGCGACCACGCTCGACGAGTATCGCCAACACATCGAGGGAGACGCTGCGCTGGAACGCCGCTTCCAGCCGGTATACGTGGATGAGCCCACCATCGAGGAAACGATCGATATTCTGCGTGGTGTGAAGCGTCTCTACGAGGAACACCACAAGCTGGCGATCGATGAAGATTCTCTGGAGGCCGCCTCGCGGCTGTCAGCGCGCTATATCACGGACCGCTATCTGCCCGATAAGGCCATCGACGTAATCGACGAAGCTGCATCCCGCGTGCGTATGTACAAGATGCCTCACTCCTCAACCCTCAAGGATGCCTTTGCCGAGATCAAATCGGTGCAGCGCCAGAAGGACGAAGCCATCGACGCTCAGCGGTGGGCTGAGGCCACGGCCCTACGCGATCGCGAGCGGGAACTCAAGTCAGAGCTGGAACAGATGCGCGTTGGCTGGGACTCGGCTTCGGCGGGTGTGTCGGTGACCCCCGAAGACGTAGCCGAGATCGTATCGATGTGGACCGGCGTGCCCTTGATGCAAATGGAAACCGAAGAGTCCGAGCGGCTCCTGCAAATGGAGGAGTCGCTACACAAGCGAATCGTTGGCCAGGATGAGGCCATCGAGACCATTTCGCGCGCTGTGCGCCGCGCCCGGGCCGGTCTCAAAGATCCCCAGCGGCCCATCGGCTCCTTCATGTTCTTGGGACCCACCGGCGTCGGCAAAACCGAGCTGGCCAAGGCCTTGGCCGAATTCATGTTCGGCTCCGAAGAAGCACTACTACAGTTTGATATGTCCGAGTTCATGGAGCGGCACACCGTATCGCGTCTCGTAGGCGCACCACCTGGGTACATTGGCTACGAAGACGCTGGGCAACTGACCGAGACAGTCCGCCGCCGCCCCTTCACCGTCGTCTGTTTTGATGAAGTGGAAAAAGCCCATCCCGAGGCGGTCAACATGCTCCTCCAGATTATGGAGGACGGCCATCTCTCAGACGCCAAAGGACGCAAGGTGGACTTTCGCAATACCATCATCTTGATGACCTCCAATGTCGGGGCCGATGTCATCGGCCGTTCGACGACCTTGGGCTTTGCCCGGAACCAGGACACGGCCGACTCCGAGCGAGAGGCCTACGACGAAATGAAGGAAAAGGTCCTGGAGGCGCTCAAGCGCATCTTCCGCCCGGAATTCCTCAACCGCCTGGACGGAGTCATGGTCTTCCATGCGCTGACCAAGGACCAGATCAAAGAGATCGTGGACCTTGAAGTTGACAAAGTACAACTACGATTGGCGGAGCATGGCCTGAGCCTTCAGTTGACTGAAGCTGCACGGGAGTATCTGGCCGAAAAAGGATACGACCCCAATCTGGGGGCCCGACCCTTGCGGCGCGTCATCCAATCAGAGCTCGAGGACGCATTGTCCGAGGCCGTACTTGCGGGGCAGTTTGGCGAAGACGCCGTGATCGAAGTTGACATGCAAGATAGCGAACTCGTTTTCCATTCTGCAGAGGAAGATAGCAGCGTCACAGTCATGGGTATGGAGAATGGGGAAGCCCCCCCACGACCGGTGGAAACGGTGCTGAACTGACACGCACTGTGCGTTAGGTATCCCAAACGTCGCTGTGCTTTGTGAGCACAGGATCACCCAAAGGCGTTGCCATCATCGTAGCAAGCTAGCCAAGATCGGTTTCTGGAGACGGAAATCGATCTTTTGCTTTCTCACGGAGGGTTGGAGAAATGGCCAAGACCCGAACTCAATACATATGCCAGTCGTGCGGAGCAACCTCCGTCAGGTGGGCCGGACAGTGCAAGAACTGCGGCGAGTGGAACACACTGGAAGAGACGGTGGTCGAATCACGATCTGCACGGGCATCGAACCGCTCGTGGACTCCTCTGAGCCAGCCCCTACCGCTGCCAGAGATCAAGGCTGACCAATTTCAGCGCCTGCCTGTGGGCATTGGTGAGCTAGCGCGGGTCCTGGGTGGGGGCATCGTTCCGGGGTCCGTCGTCCTTGTCGGCGGCGATCCGGGCATCGGCAAATCCACATTGCTCCTGCAGGTCTCCGCCCTCTTGGCTGCAACAGGGCCGGTGCTCTACGTTTCGGGTGAGGAATCGGCGCAACAGATCAAGATGCGCGCTGACCGGCTGGATCTGCAGGGATCGGCCCTTTTTGTCGTCTCCGAAGTGTCGCTGGACCAGATTCTGGCGCACATCGATCAGATCAAGCCACGGTTGGTCGTGATCGATTCGATCCAAGCAGTATCCAGCGAAGCCCTCGAGTCGGCAGCCGGGACTGTAAGCCAGGTCAAGGCTTGCGCCACCGCCCTGCTGCGCCAAGCCAAGACGCAGGGCATCCCCATCTTTCTGGTCGGCCACGTCACCAAGTCAGGATCCATTGCCGGTCCCCGCGTGCTGGAACATATCGTCGACGCTGTTCTCTACCTAGAGGGGGATCGTTTCCATGCCCATCGCCTGCTGCGCAGTGTAAAGAATCGTTTTGGCTCAACCAATGAAGTGGGCGTATTTGAAATGACCGAACAGGGTATGACCGAAGTAACCAACCCGTCAGAGGCCTTCCTAGCCGAGCGCCTGCCTGATGCGGCTGGGTCGGCGATTGCCGTGACGATGGAGGGAACCCGGCCTATACTGGTTGAGATTCAAGCACTGGCCAGCACAACCAGCTTTGGCCTGCCACGTCGGACCGCCAATGGCGTAGACGTGAACCGGCTACTGTTGCTGGTTGCCGTTCTATCCAAGCGTGTGGGGCTGCGCCTGTTCGACCAGGATGTGTTTGTCAACGTTGTGGGTGGGCTGCGGGTGAACGAGCCAGCTGCCGATCTGGCTATTGCCCTGGCGATCGCCTCCAGCTTTCAGAACGTGGCACTACCCAGCGATTTGGCCGCCGTGGGCGAGGTGGGGCTGTCAGGCGAGCTCCGAGCTGTGGGACATCTCTCCCGCCGCTTGAATGAAGCCGCCAAATTGGGATTCAGCCGTTGTATTGCGCCAGCCACCCATCGCCGCCTCGGCGACGCGCCAGCGGGCATCGAGATCATCCCCGTCCGCTCACTGGCCGATGCGTTGTCGGTGGCCATGGATCAGCGCCAGGCCGGCAGTTGAGAACTGTCCTCCGCCGGACTTGGTCGCAACGCGTTGACAATTGCCTATGAATATGCTAAGATACGAGTAGTCTTGTTTTTCATGTTTTCCTGGCCATCTCAGAGCAACCATTCGGGCGTAGGCTTGGCGCCTAGAAAGGAAAATCGATGTAGAGGCCACAACCAACCCTCGTAATCCGATATCCGAGGAGGTCCACATGCTGCTTGAACTTATTGTACGCATTATTGGCATGATTGTCATGGGCGCCGTGGGCTGGCAGGTAGGTGCATACCTGGCTGGCGATGCACCAGGCGATTATTATCTTCGCTACGTTGTCGTTCTTATGTTGGCTGGAGTGGCACTCGGCGGTATCCTTGCCCCTTGGGTCACCATCCGGCCAATCAAATACGCGCGCAAGAAGATTCGTGAGCTGCCAGTCCAAGAGCTATTCGCAATTATCGTTGGTCTCATCGTTGGCTTGATTGTTGCCGCCTTGCTCTCACCCATTCTCGCCAACCTGCCTTCCCCCTTTGGGGAAATTATGCCCTTCGTTGGCGCTATGCTTTTTGCCTACTTTGGTGTAGTAGTCATGATCATACGCCAGCGAGAGCTTTTCGCCCTTATCGGTACCCGCATCACAGGCGAGGCATCGCCCATCAACGAGCGACCGGTCTTGCTCGATACCAGCGTCATCATTGACGGGCGCATCGCAGATATCAGTCTAACCGGCTTTATCATGGGAACCATGCTGGTTCCTCGCTTTGTGCTAAACGAACTGCAACATATTGCCGACTCACCCGATATGCTACGTCGCAATCGTGGGCGACGAGGGCTGGATATGTTGAACCGGCTCAAAGAGGAATCTGTGACCCCAGTGCGCATCACCGATATGGATGTCCCGGAAGCCCACGATGTGGACGACAAGTTGATCATGTTGGCCAAGAACTTGCGCTGCCCCATCATTACCAACGATTACAACATGAACCGGGTGGCCCAGCTGCAGGGAGTCTTGGTCCTGAACATCAACGAACTAGCCAACGCCGTCAAATCCGTTCTCCTGCCCGGAGAGACCATCTCGGTCAAGGTTATCCAAGAGGGCAAAGAGTTGGGCCAGGGCGTTGGCTACCTGGACGATGGGACCATGATCGTCGTCGAAGAGGGACGGCCCTACGTCGGACAGGTCATCCCTGTTCGAGTGAAAAAGGTACTGCAAAAGACGGAGGGCCGTCTGGTCTTTGCCCAACCTATCCACAACAGGTGATCTGCTCATGACAGTCATAACTGTCTCCCGCCAACTTGGAAGTCACGGCGAAGAGGTCGCTGCCCAGGTGGCCCAGGCGCTAAACTTGCGCCTGATCGACGCCCAAACCATCAACAAGGCCGCCCAAAAGGCTGGGGTACCGTCCATCGCACTGGCCGAAATGGAACAAGAAGGCAAGCGCGGTCTGGCCAACCAGGTGCTCAAGGCATTGCGCGCCATGCCCAACCTGGGTAGCGCTGCTGCCTACGCATCAACCACGGGCGACGAAGTGGGCATATCCTATCCAGAGCTGAAAAGCCCGGCCTATCCCTTGTCTGGGCTGTTTTCACCCACCGTACCTCCCATCAGCGCCTCTCTGGAAGGATACGTGCGCATGGTCGATCTGGTGATTCGAGGCTTGGCCCGCGAAGGCAACGTACTGATCTTTGGGCGGGGCGGTCAGGTGCTCCTCAGGCATCATCCTGGCGCGCTGCATCTTCAGGTTGTCGCCCCCCGAGCCTATCGAGTCCGGACTATCGTAGAGCGACTGGACTTGGACCAGCGGTCCGCACAGAACCGGTTGCGAGCCAGCGACCGCGCCCGCGCCGACTATGTGCGCCGCTACCACGACGCCAACTGGTTGGATCCAACCCTATACCATCTGACGATAAACACGGGTCGCATCCCGATTGCCAGCGCGGTAGAACTGATCATTGTCGCCCACAAAGCCATCACCGCTGCGACCAGACAAGACTCGGATCATGAGTAACCGCTCTAGCTACGCACGTTTTGCGCCCTGGTGCCGGAAAAGGACCCGCATCTGTCTCACGGGATGCTGCCGCCGGCCCCGGTAGCATCCCGCCCGCGCGCAAGCCATCTTGAATCTCACCAACAAGGAGGAACGCATATGACGCTGCAGATATACAACTTTTTGACTCGCCGCAAGGAAGAGTTTCAGCCAATTCACGAAGGGTTTGTGGGAATCTATGTATGTGGTCCTACCATCTACGACCATGCTCACATTGGCCATGCCAAAGTGTACGTCTCGTTCGATACTGTGGTGCGCTATCTGCGCCACAAGGGCTACAAAGTGCGCTATGTCCAGAACATCACCGATGTAGGCCACCTGACCGACGATGCCGACGAAGGTGAAGACAAAATTCTTAGGCGGGCAGCCAGGGATCGTGTTGAGCCCATGGAGTTGGTCGAAACCTACATGCGCAGTTATTTTGAGGACATGGACGCCCTGAACGTGGAGCGGCCCAACATTTCCCCGCGGCCTAGTTGCCACATCAGCGAGCAGATCATCCTGGCCGAACAGCTCCTCGAACGGGGTCATGCCTACGAAGCCGACGGATCGGTCTATTTCGATGTGACCAGCTGGCCCGAGTATGGGAAATTGTCAGGACGCAAAGTCGAGGACCAGGAAGAAGGAGGTCGCCTTGCCTACAATCCTGACAAGAAACATCCGGCCGACTTTGCTGTGTGGAAGAAAGCGGAAGCGGGCCATATCCTGCGCTGGCCCAGCCCCTGGGGTTGGGGCTACCCGGGCTGGCACGCCGAGTGCTCGGTGATGGCCACCAAGTATCTGGGACAGCCCTTTGACATCCACGGGGGCGGCTTGGAGAATGTCTTTCCTCACAACGAGTGCGAGATCGCCCAGAGCGAAGCGGCTACCGGCGAGCCGTTCTGCAACTACTGGATGCTCAACAATATGGTTACCGTTGACGGGGTCAAGATGGGCAAAAGCCTGGGCAATGCCATCTATATCAAAGACCTCCTGGAGCGCTTTGACCCGACAACCATCCGCTTCTTCATCCTGAGCAGTCACTATCGCTCCGTGACCGACTTTAGTGAAGAGGCCCTGGAAGCGGCTGGGCGCGGACTGGAGCGCCTGACCAGCACCGTGGGGTTGGTCCACGACCGGTTGCGCGAGGCCGAAGGCGACGAAGCGGATGCTGAATGGATGACCAAGCTCAATGGATACCGGGCCGATTTTGAAGAGGCCATGGACGATGACTTTAACACTGCGCGGGCGATCGCAACCTTGTTCGATCTGAGCCGCGAAGTCAACATCCTGCTCAGCTCTGACGAACCCGCAAGCCGTGCTACGTTGGAATCGATAGGAGCACTGTATCGGACGCTGGGCGAAGAGGTTTTGGGGTTGGTCCTATTGGACAAGACCACAGGACTGGTTCCCCAGGCCGACGGCGACCTGGTCGACGGCCTGGTACGCATGCTCATCGATGTCCGGCAGGAGGCGCGCCAAGACCGCGACTGGGCCCGAGCCGATGCCATCCGCGATCAATTGCAGGAGATGAACATCGTCCTCGAAGACGGCCCGGACGGAACTCGCTGGAAGCTCCAGCGGTAGGCGCATGCGCGAGATCCTCTATGGTCGCCAGCCCGTGCGGGAAACGCTGCGCGCTGGACGGCGACAGGTATACCGGTTGCTGCTCGCCCGAGGACTAAAGCGCTCAGGCATTGTGGGCCAGATCGTCGCGATGGCCGAGCAGGCCAACATCCAGGTCGAATCGGTCGACCGTCAAGAGTTTGATCGATGGGGCGGCGAGGTCAACCACCAGGGCCTCGCCGCCCAAGTATCTGGATATCCCTATATGGACCTCCCGTCGCTACTGACTGAAACGGGACAGGCTGAGACCCCCTTCTTCTTGCTCCTGGACCACATTCAGGATCCCCAGAACCTGGGGTCGCTGTTGCGGACTGCAGAGGCGGCCGGTGTCCATGGCGTGGTGCTGCCTGACCGGAGAGCAGCGGGCGTCACCCCGGCAGCGGTCCGCGCCTCGGCGGGTGCAGCTGAACATGTACGCGTGAGCCAGGTGACGAACCTCGTGCGCTCCATGGAATCGCTCAAGACCGCCGGAGTATGGCTAGCCGGCCTGGACGCTCACCCCGAAGCCATCCCATACACTGAAGCCGACTTGAGTGGCGCCGTGGGCTTGGTCGTTGGCAGCGAAGGAAAAGGCTTGGCCCGGTTGGTGCGGGAGACCTGTGATTTCCTCATCCGGGTGCCGATGCGAGGCCAAGTCGAGTCGCTCAACGCAGCTGTAGCCGGGGCATTGGCGCTCTACGAAGTCCGGCGGCAGCAATCGCTCCTAGCCGGACCAGACTGAGCCTGCACACAGCACTAAGAAGGCGATCCACCGACAGTCTATCCCAGCGTGCCACCCAGAGGACCCATATATGTCCCCCCGTCAGGGATCGAGCCGGTTACGGATATGTATCCCCGCACGGGCTTGGCCGGCAAAAAAAGAGCTCTTCCAATGGAAGAGCTCCTGGTGGGCAGGGAAGGATTTGAACCTCCGAAGGCTGAGCCAGCGAATTTACAGTCCGCCCCCTTTGGCCACTTGGGTACCTGCCCTTGCGACATCGCTCATTATACCCAACCTGCTCGAAATGTCAACCTTACACCTGGGCTTTGCGTCCTAGAAAGAACCGTCCGAAATTGCTGGCATACTCGGGCAGGCGACGCCAGGTGTCGGGGCTGATCGCCTTGCGCCAGATACGGCTGGGCCGCAGATAGAAACGACGGTAGGCCTCGTGCCATTTGCGCTCGACCAGCTCGGGCGGCAGCGAGGGCAGCTCGTAGCGCGCCTTTTCGTCATGAATGGCATAGTCGCGCCAATTCATACTGAAGAGCCGGCCGTCCCGCTGGGCGATCTCCCACAGCTCGGTGCCGGGATAAGGCGCGGCCAGCATAAAGTTGGCCAGGTCCGGATCTAGCTCCAAGGCGAAGCGGATCGTATCGTCCATGGACTCTTCAGTGTCGGCCGGCAGCCCAAATATGAAAAACCCCATCGTCTGCAGCTTGGCTCCCTTGGCCTGCCGGAAAGCGCGCCGCACGTCATCCAGCGTCTGTCTCTTCTTGATGCTATCCAATACTGCCTGATTGCCACTCTCTACCCCAAACCCTACCCGCCTACAACCCGCCTGTTTCATCAGTTGGAACAGCTCGGCATCGGTATGGTCAGCCCGCATCCCGTGGACAGTGATCCAGGGCACGTCCGTCAGTCCTTCGGCAATGAGCAGCCGGCAGATCTCCTTAGACCGTTCCAGCTTTAGATTCCAGACATCATCCGTGATGCCGATTTCGGTTGCGCCCATCTCCCGCACCAGATAACGCCACTCAGCGACTACGTCCTCCGCTGAACGCGCGCGCCAGGTATTGCCCGTGATCGGCTTGGAGCAGTAGATGCACTGGTATGGGCATCCCCGGCTGGTGACCAGGGTATAGGTCCGGGCGTTGGGATCCAGACCGTCGGTCAGGGGCTGGAGGTTCGTATAGCGTTCGATCTTGAACAGATGATAGGCCGGCCAAGGAATCGATTCCACGTCCTTGCGCAGCGGGCGATCAGGATTGTGCACGACGGTGCCGGCCTCGTTTCGATAGCTCACTCCCAAGATCCCGCCCCATGGCGTCTCGGGTAAGGTCAGAACGGCCGAGGGGTCGCCCTGCAACCCTGTCTCTTCGATAGCCTGCAAGATCTCGACGATGGTTTCCTCGGCTTCACCACGCACTACCAAGTCAGCCGAGGCTTCTTCGCTCCGCATCGACTCGTCGGGCATGAGGGTCAAATGTGGACCACCCAGGATAGTGATAGCGCCCTGAGCCTTGGCCTGAGCCGCCGCCGCCCAGGCCTCATAGATGAGAGGAGTGGGGCTGGAGATGCCGACTATGTCATATCGTTCACGCGCCAGGTGCGACGCCAGGGACTCGTCCTCGATCTGGGCGTCGAAAAGCGTTACATCCTCGTAGCCAGCAGCCAAGATGGCGCCGGCAAGATATCCTAGCCCCATGTGGATGTGGGCCCGCGAGCTCCACACGCTCGACTTGGGGCCGACCAACAGAATTCTCATGCACAATACCTGCTCTCTAGGTTCAGATGCAGGCCCTATTCTACCACAGAACCAAGCGCCGACCAACCCGACCCGCGCTGTTTGCACTGCCTGTGACAGCACAAGCCAACCGCTCCAGCACGGAGTTTACCCGATCCAGAGCTACCGCGTGGCGTCCCCGGCCGTCGTCGGCAACCTATGACCCGGTGCGTACCCGCTCCACCAGCGCCACAGTAACAAAGATAGCCAGCGCCACCAGGCTCAGGGCGATGCCTGCCTCAAAGAGCGGCACCGTCCAGGCTTTCTCCTGGCCCGGCTGGCGAAACATGTAGACATTGACAAAGAGAAAGGACAGCGTCGAGCCGGCTAGCAACCCCCAACCTACGATCTGGCGGGCCCAGCCGCCGAGGCTGATACGGTGAGCGATGAGCAAGAGGACAATCACAGCCGAGAGAGTAGCCAAAACATGCCAGTGACCGACGAGGATGGTCCGCTCAATAGCCAGATAGGCTGGCTGGCGGTACCTCTCCAGGTTGAAGGCGACATAGACCCCGGGCACGGTGACCACCACATTGACAAAAATCAGCTCGAAGAAGATGCCAAAGCGGACCGGATCGCGCAACAGGGCACCGAGCGTGCGCCCCAGTCCACCGGTTGAACCGCCCCTGTGTTCGCGTATCAGCTGGGCAAAGCCCCATACAGCGACCAAGAGGGCTCCCGGCAGCAAAAAGGCCGAGCCGATATTGATGACCTTGTGCGCCCCCTCCCAGCCAATGACCGACCAGGTAGCAAACGTAACAACGATCGTCCCCACAAGGGTCAGCGGGATAGCCACACGATGCACCCAACCCGCGACTCGAAAGGTGCGGATGACGATCAGCAGGATCATCACATCGATCAGCGTCAGCATGATGTGCAGGTGCGCGATGATCATCAATTCAAAGGTCGTATGGGGATCGATGCGGACGATGTCCTCGGCTAAGAAGGCTTCGAACCCGTTACCAAAGAAAGCGCCAGCCGCACCGCCAATGGCGGCCGAAACGAGGGTGAACATCGCCACAATGAAGAAAGCCAAACGCTCCAGGGGGATACCTTTGAGCTGCGCGAACCGGGCCGGATCGCTCGCCCAGCGTCGGGCGGGCCACAGGGCGACGGCCAACAGCACACCGGCATAAAAGACGAGCGACAGCCCGACCAGGTAGAGACCATGGGCGATCCAATTGCGCCCCCCGTAGCCAAAGGTCATCCCCCCCAGGCTAGCCAACATGTAGCCAGCCGTGACCGGCACGACGATGGAGCGGCGCACCCGCCGTTCTTCTTCGGATGAGGCCCCCACCGGAACCTGATCGAGGACGAGGTAGACCAAAGCGGCGATGAAGGGCATGGCCAGCGAGTGGTAGAGCATGATAATGCGCCCCACGCGCTGGGCGTCGCCGAGATCCACCCCCAGCAGTCCCGCCAGGCCCAACGGGCGTAGCGGCCCGGAAAAGGGAGCGAGAGTGGCAACAATGAGGGCATCCCAGGCCACGGCGACGATGAGCAGCCCCGGCAGGGTGCCGAATAACCGGCGGGTGATGTTGGACAGTCGTTCCATGTCAGCCTCAATGTTCGATTTGGCCAGGCCAGTGTAACACACACCAGATCGCCTGTCTATGATAAAGATCAGGTAGGCGAATGGTCAGTTTTCATCTGTCCTTGACGAAAAAGCCACCAGGCATTTTGCCTGGTGGCTTTGACACTGGGCATAGCCGCTCAGTGCGGATCAGTCTCCCATTGTGACCGGGAATGCAGACGGTTGCAGCGTCCTACCGGCCTGAGCAAAGTGGGTTAGACTGGTGCAGTCTCC
>JASFOV010000076.1:0-12333 GCA_050116355.1 Anaerolineae bacterium | reverse complement strand
CACCAACAGGGCGATGCCCCCCCCGCCAGTGATGAACAACGACTTGAAGGCACCCCGCCGCGCCGCCTCGTCCTTGGTTTTGTAGGCGATGAGCAAGAAGGAAGTAACACTGGTTCCTTCCCAAAAAATGAAGAGGGTGATAACATCGCCCGCCAGGACCAGGCCCAGCATGGCCGTCATGAACAGCAGCAGGTAGGTCAGGAAGCGCCACTCCCCCCAGGGTCGCGCCTCGCCCTTGAAATAGTAGCCGGCATAGATCACCACCAAAACGCCGATGCCGGTTACCAGCAGGGCAAAGAGAGCGCTGAGGTGGTCCAGATAGAAGCCGGCGCTCAAGCCCAAGCTCGGGATCCAGTCAAATCGCCAGACCAGTGCCGGGCCGCTGCCCAGCGTTGCTACAAACCACAGGACCAACCCAAAGGCAACCAGCGGTGCCAGCGCCAGCAGCCATGCCAGGCGGGTGACGGTCAACCGCCGGTTCAAGGCAGGCAGACCAGCCGCGGCTGCGACCACGGCGCCAGCCAGCGTAACAAGCAGTGGGATGAAGAGAAATGGTGGGCTCATGCCTACGCTCCATCCACCCAGCCGGAACTAGGCGGGTGCTGCTCCTTCGACCAGCTCGGAAGTGCCCTCTTGCTTGGGGCTGGTCACGGTGATGAGCACAAAGCCGATGGCTGCAGCCAACACCGAAGCCACCAGGATATCCATCTTGGCCAGAGCCAACAACGCCGGTTGCTCAAAGGCCGAACTGGCGATGAACAACGACATAGTGAACCCGATGCCCGCCAGCCAGCTGGTGGCGAACAGCTGCGCCCAGCTCACGCCATAGGGCAGGTCGGCCAGGCCGATCTTGACTGCTACCCAGGAGAACAGTGTGATGCCCAGTGATTTCCCCAATAGTAGGCCGAGGATAATGCCCAACGATACCGGCAAGGTCAGCACTTCGAGCAAATCGCCGCTGAAGTCAACACCCGCATTGGCCAGGGCGAACACCGGCACAATGAGATAGGCGACCCAGGGGTTGAGACTACGCTCCAGGCGCTGCAGCGGTGTCTGGATCCGCTCGGCAATAACCTCCAACGTCTGCGCGGCCGCCTGCTGACGACGGCCCCTACGGTGGGAGTCCTCGGCCCCCAGACCCCCCAGCGCCGCTGTACATTGGGCCATGAATGCCTGAGCCTGTACACGGCTACGCGCAGGAATGGTCAACGCCAGCAACACGCCAGCGATGGTCGGGTGGACCCCCGATTGTAGGAACGCCAGCCACAGCCCGATCCCCAGCAAGGCGTAGGGCAGCGGATGGCGGACCTGTCCCCGGTTCAGCCCGATGAGGATCACCAAGAACACCGCCGCCACACCCAGAGCCACCCAGGAGATCTCGCCGCTGTAAAATAGGGCCAGGACCAACACCGCGCCCAAGTCGTCGGCGATGGCCAGCGCTGTAAAGAACACCTTGAGGGACACAGGGACACGGGAACCAAACAGGGTCAGAATGCCGAGTACGAAGGCAATGTCGGTGGCCATGGGAATGCCCCAACCGGCCTCGCCCCGACGACCCAGGTTGAAGGCGAGATAGATGCCCGCGGGGAGCACCATACCCCCTAGCGCCGCGATCAGCGGCAGCGCCGCCCGCCGGGGCGAAGCCAACTCGCCCACCAAGACTTCACGCTTGATCTCCAAGCCAACCACAAAGAAAAAGATAACCATCAACCCGTCGTTGACCCAATGCAGCAGGGTCTCCTTCAGAGCAAGGTTGCCCAGTTCTATCGTCAGGTAGGTTTCCCACAACTCAAAGTAAGTGTGACCCCAAGGGGAGTTGGCCCAGATCAACGCCAGAGCGGCCGCGGCCAGCAGCAGGATACCACCGCTGGCTTGGAGCCGGGTGAATTGCTGGAACAGCAGCCGGACCTGCACGCCCAACGGTTTCTGGATCTCGGCGATGAGTGAATCGAGGTCCCAAGGGCCATCGTAGCGCACCCCATTGAGGAAAAAGGCCGGCGTGCCGTTGGCCCCGCTGCGCACGCCGCTGAGAAAATCCTCGCGGACCCGGTCGGCGTAAACGTGCTCATCCAGCTCGTGCTCAAAGCGCTCTACATCAAGGCCTATTTCTTGTGCGCAGCGGACCAAGTGCTGCCGGTCTAGCGGGCCGGGATGCTCAAAGATCCGGTCGTGCATCTCCCAGAACTTGTCCTGCGCGGCCGCAGCCTCGGCGGCCTCGGCGGCGAGTTGGGCATGGGGATGGGCCGTGGAAATGGGAAAGTGGCGAAAGGCGTAGCGCAGCCGGTCGCCAAAGCGTTCACGAAGCTGGACGATGATCGGTGCGACCTGGCGACAATGGGGACACTCGTAGTCTCCATACTCGACCAGCGTCACCGGCGCGTCGACCGGTCCCCGGATGTGGTCGCGGTCGCCGACCGGTGGTTTTAGGGTGGGAGAATCGGTTGTGGCCATGGCTACCCCCTCTCACCAGCGCACACAGGGACACGGAAACGGTTACTGGCCCACGCCCCTCGTTGCCTGGTGGTTGGTATTTCCCTATAACGCCTCCAGCGCGTTCAAGATGCCATCGGCGCCAGGGTTGACATTGCTGGGCGAGACATAGCTCCAGCGAATGATTCCTTCTGAATCGAGTACAAACAGCGCGCGTCGGGCGACACCACTCCCGGCGTCGTACACCCCATAGGCTTGTGCGACCGCACCCTTGGGCTCAAAATCGGACAACAGCGGGAAGCGCAGATTGCGCTGCTCAGCAAAGGCCCGATGGCACCACTTGCCGTCTACCGAAACGGCCAGCACCTGGGCATCATGTGCCTCGATCAAGGGCAGCACCTCGTTATACAATGTCAGCTGATCACCGCACACCGGGCTCCAGTCAGCCGGGTAAAAGACCAACACGACCGGCCTGCCGCGTAGGTCTTGCAGGGCAAACAGCTCGCCCGCCTGATCGAGGAGGCTAAAATCGGGAGCCGGCGTGCCGGGTGGCAACGGCTCAGACAAGGCTTTCTTCACGTTCTTTGACGGGGTCCTTCTGAACATGTCGTTTCTCTTCTGCTAAGGTTTCTGAATACTGGACATCCGGACAGGGTCGCCGGGAGCGGGAGATCTAGCTGTGCTCCTCGTCGCCCAGTGGTTCCAGACGTGGTCCAGAGGGTGTATCGAGCACCTGCCACCCCATCTGGGCCAGCCGATCGCGGAGCGCGTCCGCTGCGGGCCAGTCATTGTTGGCTCGCAGATGTTCTCGTTCCTCGACAAGCTCCAGCACCTGTGGTGAAGGGGCAACAGACGCATCCGGCTGGGGCCGAGACCGGGCACTCTTGACCCGGTGCCAAACCTCAGCGGGCAGGCCACTCCCGGCAACGGGCTGTCGGAACGAGCCAAGCCTGTCGATCGAAAACGTGGCCGGCTGCTCAAAGCGCTCCCTGCCACCACCACCTAGCACTGTGACGCCCCCCTGGCCGAGCACGTGACAGGTACCCGACTCCATATGCATCGCCAATGCCGTTCCCTCATCGATCCCGACCACAGTCACGTCAGGCGGCAGCATTTCCAAGAGTGGCTCGAACCGGGCCTGGCCCATATAGCAACGGCTGGTATCCAGCTCCACCCCACCATCGCGGTTGTTCCAGTGAGGCACAAAGACCAAGGACAGGCCATACGCAGCAAAGAGGTCCAGGCCCTCTTGCCAATGGAGGTCCTGGCCGACCTTGTAAATTTCATAGACGGGCAGAGCCAAGGCGCCCGAAGCGATGGCCGCCGCGCTTGCCAGTACCAGCGCTGAGCCCAAGCGTTGGTTGGCTAGTACCGTGTACCACGTCACACTGTCGCGCAACTGGCGAGCGGCGTAGGTCGGGCTGCCCGGCCCGAGGAAGATGAGATCCGAGCCAATGATCTGGGCGGCAATTTCGGGTGAGTCTGGGCTGTAAAGGGTGCCGCGTTTTCGTGCGGGCACAACCGTGATCTGCGGCCGGTAGTTCTGCAAATGTTTCTTCAAAAAGTCTCCGACACGTCCCGCGACTTGAGCGGAGTTCAACTCAAAGCCCGCAGGCGTCTCTACGATCGCGACCCCAACCGGCATGGTCAAACGCTGCATGAGCCAGTCAAAGGCCTTGCGCCCGCTGGGCGATGTTTCGCCTGAGCCAAACAGCACAATCCAGCCCGCTCCCTTGCTCATGACGTTCGCTGCTCCAGCATGATCGATTCAGTTACTGGTGTAGTGCAGTGCAGACTGGGAATTGGGCACAACTGGTCGGTCACAGACACCCAACCCCCTTCTGGTTTCGATCCCATCCAGTCGGCATGGATTATAACCCGGATGGGGATGGGCGTCAAAGATCGGCTTGCCGGTGCCAAGTCTTCAACCCTGACCACGTGACTCCTTTGACACCCCATGCCCTCACAGGTCCAGCACGCCGCGATGTCCTTCGCGAACGGCAGACAAGATCTGTTCGGCCACTTCTTCCGGGCGCATGGCATTCTTCGGTAGCTTGAATGGCACTTTCTCCCACAATGAGGTGTCTACAGCCGCAGGGCGCACAACCATCACGCGACGCTTGCGCTCTTCTTTGCCCAGCACCGTGCCAAACGCCTCCAAACCGGCTTTGGCGGCGGCGTAGGCGGACAACCGCGGCAGGCGCATGCGCTCGCTTACAGCGCCCAGAAAGACGAGGTGGGCATCGCCTGCCAGCAGCGGCAGGCTGTAATGCGTGGTCTGATATGCACCCACCAGATTGGCATCAAGGATGCGACGCCAGGTATCAGGCGATGATTCGCCGACCTTTTCAGCGTTGATATCGCCCGCGGCATAGATCCACAGATCGATGGCGTCTGTCGCCTGACCCGCGGCTTTGACAGCTCGTTCCACCGCAGTCGCGTCTGCCACGTCGGCTTCAAACGTGTACGGAGTAAGTTCCTCAATTTCGCTTTGTTGGTGAACCATAGCCAGAATGGTCCAGTTGTCTTCTTTCAGTTTGGACACCAACGCGCGGCCGATGCCGCCATCTGCTCCCCAAACCATTGCTGTTTTCATGATCTAATCTCCTCTCGGGGCGCCGGTTTCCGCCCGCTCCTTAGCCTGCGAGAAAGCGGCAAGCGTCCGCTCGCGGGCCCAGGCATGATCTATGATCGGCGCTGGGTACTCTTGTCCTATGCGACAACCCGCCTGTTGCTGTACGTCATCGGGCATTTTCCAGGGTTCATGGAGGTATTGATCCGGTACCTGGGCCAGTTCCGGCAGCCAGCGACGAATATAGACGCCATCCGGGTCATGCTTCTTACTCTGCAGTACCGGGTTAAAGATGCGAAAATAGGGAGCCGCGTCGGTGCCGGTGCCCGCCGTCCATTGCCAGCCGCCGTTGTTGGACGCCGGATCACCATCGACCAAGTGCTGCATAAAGAATCGCTCCCCCCACCGCCAATCGATCAATAGATCCTTCACCAGGAACGAGGCGACGACCATCCGTGCCCGGTTGTGCATCCAACCCGACTGCACAAGTTGGCGCATCGCCGCATCGACAACCGGGTAACCGGTGCGGCCCGCGCACCAGGCAGCAAAGGCATCCTCATCGTTCTCCCACCCAATCTGGCGCAGGTTTGCCCGGAAGCTCTGCTCCAGAACGTTGGGAAAATAATGCAGGATGGCCATATAGAACTCGCGCCAAATCAGCTCATTCAGCCAGGTCTCGGCTCCCTTTCGCGCCTGCGTGTCCGGCGCAGCGTCTATGGCACTCAAGGCGCTGACCACTGCTTGGCGGGCGGACAGGTTCCCAAAGCGCAGGTAGGGCGAGAGTTGGGACGTGCCATTGAGGTCCAGCCGGTTTCGCGCTTGGGCATACTCATGCACCACCGGATCATCCCAATCCACAAAGCCCTGGAGGCGTCGCCAGGCTTCGGCCTCACCCGGCGGAAAAGGCACACTGTCCGGCAGGACAGGCTCCTCCGGGAGGGGTTGGCTCTCCAAATCCGGCTGACCCGGCATACGCTCCGGGGCCGCCAGTACCATCCGCGCCCCCGGGAGGGGCAGCGCCTTCCACGCCCGGCTGAAAGGGGTAAAAACGGTGTACGGTTCGCCATCGGCCTTGTGGACGGCTGCGGGCGGATGGACGGTCAGCCCGCCCACCAAGGTGAGAGGTAGCGCCGCGGCTACGCGGGCATCTCTCTGTTGGCCATAGGGCCAATAGTCCTCTTCGGCCCAGATTCCACTGGCGCCGGATTCACGCACCAGGGCCGTCAGTTCTTGGACCGGATCACCTTGTCGTACAATCAGCTGGCTTCCCCGGGCTTGCAGAGAAGCATCGAGTTGGCGCAGGCTGTCGAACATAAAGGCCACCCGCTTCTCTCCAGCGTCGGGCGCATCGAGGAGCACAGGGTCCAGAATAAACGCTGGCACCACCTGATCTGCCCCTTCCATAGCGGCGGCCAGGGCTTGATTGTCGGTCAGACGATGATCGCGACGGATCCACCATATCGCGGTTTTCATGGAAACATCCCCCTGGCACTCACCCGGCCCGCAACGCATCCAGCTCGTTGATGGCGTCGCACACCACCTGGGCGCTGGCTCGCAGCTTGGCCTGTTCTTCTTCGCTGAGGGGCAGCGGGAAACTGCCCAGCGCGCCTCCCTCGCCCACCAGATGGGGCAGGGAGATGGTCACGTCACAGACATTGAGGACCTTGGCCACCGGTGTACACACCGTCAGGATCGCACGCTGGTCGCGCAGGATGGCGTCTGTGATGCGGGCCAGCGCCGCGCCAATGCCATAGTGTGTCGACCCCTTGCCGGCGACAATGTGGTAGGCGGCATCGCGCACACGGTGGTCGAACCCCTGGCGGACCGCACCGTCGAGCGTCACCCCGTGCTGGCGGGAGAACTCGGCCAGCGGCATGCCGCCCACCGTGGCCAGCGACCAGGTCAAGACCTCCGAGTCGCCGTGCTCACCAACCACGTACGCATGGACGTGTTGCGGATCGACGCCCAGATGGCGCCCCAGAAGAACCCGGAAGCGCGCGGTGTCAAGGGTCGTGCCCGATCCGATGACCCGGCCAGGCGGCACCCCCTGTTCCGCAGCATAGCGGGCGGCTAAATGGGTCATAATGTCAACAGGGTTGGTCGCGACCAGCAGGACCGCTTCGGGCGCGTGCCGCAGCACGCTGGGTACCACATCCGCAAAGATGGCGGCGTTGCGATCCAGAAGCTGAAGGCGGGTCTCACCGGGCCGCATCGAAACCCCAGCCGCCAAGACGATTACGCGACTGCCAACCAGATCGGCGTACTCTCCGGCCCTCACTTCTAGCGAATGGGCAAAGGGCACGGCGTGAAAGATGTCGTCCGCCTCAGCCTGCGCCCGTTTCTTGTCGATGTCTACCAATACGATCTCGCGGCCAACGCCGCGCATGACCAGGGCATAAGCGGCTGTTGAGCCAACCATGCCTGTTCCAACGATACCAATCTTCATTGTACGCTCCCCACACCTGGTGCCAAGCCTATCTCCGCCCTCACAACGGGCAAACGTACCGCATCAGTGACTCCCAATGGGTCATCACATGCCGCGCCACCGGACTCGATTCCTTACAGCAGACAGGTAGCATTCTCGCAAGATTCTTGCTGGTGAAATGCCGCTGGAATACGCCAATCCATCCAAATCACATCTCCAACCTTGAGCAAACTATACCACACTGAAACAGTTTTGTCAAGTATTTGCAAAGATTCTTAAGTTAAGACCTCGTTAGAAATGGCCCGGTCGGTGACCAAAGACAGCGTCCCGGATACTTGCGCACTTTAACGTGTTTCTTATACCCTACACCTTGACAAAACCTGTACATTTGATGTATAATAGAGTCAGTAAGTAGGATATGCCAGAGACGAGTGTCTTGGCACATAGAGCATAGGCGAACAACCATTGGAGGTAAATATGGCAAAAGTAAGTACCTATCACCAGGGAGATATGCTGTTTTCAACCCAACTGGGGAAACACAACGTTTTGATCGATGTGCCCCCGTCCATGGGTGGTTCAGACCGCGGGCCGACACCGCCGGAGTTCTTTGTTGCCTCGCTAGGATCCTGTGTGGCCGCGCTAGTAGCTAACTACTGCAACAACGCCGGCATTGATACCGAGGGGCTAGCGGTCGACGTGACATTCGACAAAGTGGAGGACCCGGCCCGGCTGACCAATGTGCAGGTGCTGATTCACCTGCCCAATGGCAATGTGAACGGGCGGGAGAAAGCCATTTTGCGCGTAGCAGAGCGGTGCCCCGTGCATGAGACGATATGCACCATGGACACCGTCAAAATCTCACTGAACGGAGATTCTAACTAGGCAGATTGGTCGCAGGTCTAGAGCCTACCCGTCCCTCCCCACCAATCCCAACCGGATTGGCGGGGAGGTTCCTCTGTCCTCACCCAACCACCACCGGGGCAACAAGAGAGGCGTTTGCGACCCTTCGTGGTTGTCGTCTGGCCAAACAGCAGTAGCTCGCAGCCAGAATGGGGCCCCGCGAGCGAGCCAGGCAACCACTCACCCTCCGAGGTTCTGCCGGGCGGCTTGGATCAACTCCTGGCGACGACGGCGGTATTCGACGATGGGCCGGTCGCCCTGGATCAGCTTTTCGCCGATGCGCAAGCCCGAGGGTTGGGGCTGGTGTGTGACAACCACGCGGCGATCCTGGTGCGCGATCAGGCGGTTAAGGGGCATAGAAAGCCAAGCGACAACCTCTCGCAACACAGGAAGCTGAATGAACTTTTGGTAGTAGCGTAGATATAGAAGGGTCCGTTCCTTGTCAACGGGTACAAAGGCACCCACAACCCGCATCTCTTCGCTGATGCGGTTCTGCCAGAGATTGGGAAAGATGAACTCCAACCGGGAGTCCTTGTCTGGATGAGGGACCGGCACCTGGCTGGGCTTGCGCACCGATGTGCCATCGTCCTCCCGGTTGTAGACATAGACGTGGAACCTGCCAGAGTTGATCCATTCCACACCCGGACCGTCTACGACCGTACCGATCCCGCGCCCGATGGTATTGGCATGGACAAAGGGAACGTGGACCACATCCAATTGGTTCTCGATCACGCGGCTGTAATGCGCATCCCACGGGTCGTAGACGGTCGCATAGGTGAACTCGTCATCCAATTCCTCAAAGAACTGGGGGGCTTCCAGATCGTCCGGTGGATCCAGACCCCACCACACCCAGATCAGCCCGTGGGCTTCATAGGTTGGATAGCTATGGGCGCGAAATACCTTGGGCACAGGCGCCTGCCGGCCGTGGGCCGGGATCAGCACACAGCGTCCCGAGGTGTCGTATTCAAAGCCATGGAATGGGCATTGCAGATGGCCATCGTGCACCTGCCCCTTGCTCAGCGCCACACCGCGGTGCGGGCATCTGTCGCGCAGACAGCTCACCTGTCCCGTGTCGTCCCGCCAAAAGACCAGCTTCTCGCCCATGCGCGTCGCACCCACCGGTCGATCCCGGACCTGCTTGGACTCGAGCAGAACGTACCATTGGTTGGGAATCATGTGTTCTCCTTGAGTGGACCCAGGTTTCAGGCTATCTGGGACGGGTTATTCTCTGCCGGCGTAACCATAGTGCACAAGATCATCCTGGCTGCGACGGCCCTTGAGAAAAATAGTCCCCGTGACCAGAAGGCCGAATAACGCGAAAACCCAGTCTGTGGTCACCAGCCAGAGTACTGGCGCAATAAACCAGTACCACAGGCTCTTGAGTCGCACATCGACCCTGGACAAGCCAAAGAACAACAGGATAAGAGCGATAATGAGGAAAAAGCCGGGCAAGGAGAGCCAGAAGAGACTCCACATCAGCATTGTAGAACCGCGGCCACCGCGTCCGCGCAAAAAGATCGAAAAGTTGGTGCCTACAAAAGCGGCCAGCACCAGCAACAGTTTGGCATAGACCTGATCGGGGAAAAGGAACTCGCCCAGCGCGAACGCCATCAGACTCTTGGAGATCTCGCCCGCCAGGGTGGCCACCACCGCCCAGGCGCCGCCAGCGCCATAGGCATTGACCACTCCTACATTGCCCGTGCCCTCCTGGGTGATCGCTTTCCTGTTCAGGAGGTAGACTGCCAGATAAGCAAAGGGAATTGAACCATACAGATAGGCGGCAAATGCCACCGCGGCCAGGCCAGCGATCTCGCTGGCCTGGAGATTCTGCCATCCCTGTCCACCGTTCATTTCCTAGGTCTTGTCCATGCTCAGCAAGGTCGCCGGTGCTGGTCGCTCCTTCACATCATCACTCCCCTGTTCTGTCTAGGGCAGGGACAGCCCATCAACCTCTCCCACTTCTTGCAAAGATTTGCAAGAGCAATTATACCCATGACAGGCGGAATGTCAAGACTCCCCCTATCCATCCAGTGCGCGCATGGTTGATTGTCACTGGGTACCAACCACGGTCGCGGTAGGATCCGCTCTGGAGGGCGTCGATCTCTGGTTTCTAGGGATCCGTACCAGCCATCACCGCTTCTATCTTCTCTTTGATGGCCTGGATCACAAGTGGATCGTCATTCCACGCACCCAAGTTCACGCAGGGGATGCCCTCACTGATCTCCGCTTTCTGGACCAAAGCCGGTACGTCATACTCGCTGTGCATGCCGTCGGCGCTGATGGCCGTCGAGAAGTACAGCACTTTCTCGACACCATTCCTGACAAACTCCTCCACCTTTTCGTTGGGCTTCGGTTCCTTGAACTCCATCCAGGCCAGGTCGAGGTTCTGCGCCTCGAACCCATCCGCCGCCAACAGGTTGAGCACACCCTGCCTGAAGCTGATCTCGTGCTCCGTCTCGGTCGGCCATTCCTCATCCCACTCGTCCGGTTGCCCATGACCCACTAGAAGAATGCCTACCTTCGCTTTCTCAGTTTCCCCGATATGCTCATTGGCCCGCTGCACGAACATGCGCATCAGCGTCTCGGAATTGTACAGTGGACCAGCGTAATGGATCGGAACCCCGAACCGCGCCGGGACATCAAGCGCTTCGATAAGCTCCTCGCCTTCAGCAGTATGGTTTGAAATGGTCAGAAACACCTCGCTGACAATGATCCGGCTCGCGCCCTCATTGAGCGCCTGGATCACAGCCGCATCGGGACGCGGATCGTCATCTAGAAAGCTGAGGTAGAACCGGGTTGTGCTATCACCCTCGGCCCGGAAAGCGCGCTCTAGGCTCTTGATCATCTGTCCGTGCATCCGGCGATGGTCACTCCGGCCCCAAGCCAGATATTGCTTTCTCAGCCTATGGAAAAAGTAGGGCCGGATCAGAAAAGGTACAAAGCGGATTTGCTGCTCGTCCCACTCGCGAAATTGGTTGATCCAGCCGATTGGATCGTACGTTTCTGGCTCTCCGTGGGTAAAGTAAACGACGGCCGTATGCCCGTGCCCGGGATCTCCCTCAGCCCGTACCAACTCGGGGACCACTCTGGGGTCCTCCCGTGAGAGAAAGCGGTGGGTCATCCACGAGTAACCGATGAGGGCCGAGCCCAGCGCCAGCAGCCCTGCTACGATCAAGGCCACTCCACTGTAACCAGCGATCAGCAGAGCCACCGCCGCAAAAAACGCCGCACTGGCGGCC
The DNA here is from genome assembly GCA_050116355.1 of Anaerolineae bacterium. Classification (GTDB taxonomy): domain Bacteria; phylum Chloroflexota; class Anaerolineae; order JAAYZQ01; family JAAYZQ01; genus JASFOV01. Next base: position 767 of record JASFOV010000076.1, on the reverse strand, counting down.
AGCAGGTAGCGGCTCATCTTCAGGGGATGCGCGGTCAAGAACTGGACATACAACGCACCAAACGCAAAGGACAAAAGCAGAAGGGTAATCCATTTGATGACTTCCATGTGCTTCTTTGCCTCCTTATTGAACTGGATTGGAATATTGCGCCCCACATAATCGGCTTCGTGCCGAAACCGGTCCTACAGCTCCCTATCGTCGTGGACGATGATTTCCCCTCGATAACCGTCGACAGAAACGGTACTGTTGTCCGCAAGCCCACAAGCTCCGCTCACCGATACGACTGCGGGAATCCCGTATTCCCGGGCAATGACTGAGCTGTGAGACAGTATCCCCCCTGCCTCTGCGACGACGGCACCAGCGCGGGCAAACAGCGGCGTCCAGCCCACGTCCGAGTAGGGAATCACAAGCACATCGCCCGCTTGCACCTTCTCGAAATCTTGAATGCCTTGTACCACCCGCGCTGGACCGGTATAGCGCCCGCGTGAGGTGGGCGTCCCCTGCAACTTTGTCACCTCCTCCGATTCCAGGGAGGCGGGGCTATCTCCATAGATAACGTCCGGCGGTGTAATGTTCCGGCACGCTTCCATTTCTCGCTTCCGCTCGGCGATCAGGTTCCGGAGGTCTTCTCCCACGAACTCTTGTCGCACCGTCTCTTCTATCTCATCGAAGTAGAGATAGAATACATCGTCACTGGCGTCGAGCAGGCTTTGTCCTACAAACCGCTCACCCAGGGCCAAGAAGTAGGTGCGGAAAAGATCATAGCA
>JASFOV010000075.1:0-12394 GCA_050116355.1 Anaerolineae bacterium | reverse complement strand
AGGAAGAACGAGTAGGCTAACTGCAACAAGAAGTAACCGAGTATGATCAGCCCAAACAGGGGATCGAGCCAGAAGGACAACGGCAGACAGACCGCCAAAACTCCAATAGCGGCCAAGATGGCGAACCATGGCTGCAACTGGCCTGATGGCAGGGCGCGGTTCTTCTTCTTGGGATGCTGCTTGTCCTTCTCCAGATCAGCCAGATCGTTGATGATGTACACAGTGCTAGAAATCATACAGAACAAGATGAAAGCAAAGGTCGTTCGAAACAACAGGGGCCAGACTGTCAGTTTTTGGTCAAACAGCAGGGCCATGAATACCAAGGCATTCTTGATCCACTGTCTGGGCCGGAGAGTTCTTAGAAGACCATAGATATTGGTGACCAGAAATTCCATATTCTTCACCTAGTGGCTCGTGCTGATCAAGAACAAATCATACCCGAATCCACGCTCGCCGTCAACTTTGATTCGAGCAGCGGAGCTTGACTTTTCATCTGCTTGCGGGTATCCTAGTACCTGTTATGGGCGACGCGCATAAGGAGCGACTGGATGTGTTGCTGGTGGAGTTGGGGCTGGCCGATAGCCGGCAGCGAGCCCAGCGGCTGATCATGGCCGGACAGGTCGCCGTCGAGGACCGGCTTGTCGACAAACCCGGCACCCGGGTGCCGGTCACAGCCGCGGTCAGGGTCAAAGCTGGCTTGCCGTATGTCAGTCGCGGTGGGCACAAACTGGCAGCAGCCCTGGACGCCTTTGACCTGGATGTTGGCGGACTTGTTGTTGCTGATGTGGGTGCCTCCACCGGTGGCTTCACCGATTGTCTTCTCCAACGAGGGGCAGCCCGTGTCTATGCCATCGACGTCGGCTATGGCCAGTTGGCTTGGAAGCTGCAAACCGATCCCCGCGTCGTGATCCTGGATCGCACCAATGCCCGCCACCTAGACAGCCTGCCGGAGCCAGTAGATTTGGTCACCATCGACGTCTCTTTCATTTCCCTCAAGCTGGTCGTACCGCCGGCAGTCAGCTGGCTACAGGAAGGGGGGCAACTGGTCGCGCTGGTCAAACCCCAATTTGAAGCCGGGCGCAAGCTCGTGGGCAAGGGTGGGGTCGTCCGCGATCCAGACGTCCACCGGGCGGTATTGGCCGATCTGGCCCATTGGGCCCACAATCAGGACCTGGAACTCAAGGGCCTTATCCGATCTCCCATCACTGGGCCGGCCGGCAACGTAGAGTTCCTGGCCCATTGGGTTCCCGGCGGCTCTCCTGCCACAGATATCGAAACTCTGATCGAAGTGTGTCTGCTGACAGAAAGCGAGGGGCTCCATGCCTAAGCTGTCTCCGGCGCAGCGCAACCGGTTCCTGTTATGGACCACCTTGACCATCCTCGTTTTGGGCATGGTCTGGGCCGCCCGCCAGGTGCTGCTGCCCTACATCTTGGGTCTGGTCCTCGCCTACCTCCTCTTGCCAGTTGTAAACTGGCTGGACCGGCACCTGCCCAAGCAGCTGCACGCTTGGAATGTGGCCCGACCGCTATCCATCGTCCTTACCTACCTGATGCTCCTCCTGCTGCTGGCCGGGATCGTGGCTTTCTTTGTCCCGCTGGTCATCGACCAAGTCCGTATCCTCATCGACAACTGGCCCTCTCTCACGGAGACCGTGGGAGAGTGGGGGACACGAGGCTGGGGTTGGTACAACGATGCGATCGATACGCTAGAACGCCTATCTCCCACCTGGAAAGACACCTTCGAGAACACGCTGCGCAATCTGGGATCCGAGATCGTCCAATTCGTTCAGGAAGGCCTCACCAGCACCATCCGCACCCTCTCCAGCACCATCAGCTTTGTCATTGGTCTGGTCGTGATCCCCTTCTGGCTGTTCTACATCCTCAAGGACGAGAGCCAGGTCAAGACTGGCGTGCTTCATACCCTTCCCCACAGACTGCGAGGCGATGTGCAGTGCATGGCTCGGCTCATCGACGATGTAATGAGTGCCTATATCCGCGGCCAACTGCTCCTCTGCCTCTTTGTGGGTGGCCTGGCCACCATCTCTCTGTTCATCATCGGCGTGCCGTTTGCGCTGGTCTTGGGCCTAATCGCCGGTCTGCTCGAGGCCTTGCCCTACATCGGCCCCATCCTGGGTGCCATACCAGCACTCGTCGTCGCGCTTCTCTCCGAACCCGGCTCGGCCATCTGGACGGCCATCGCGTTCTTCTCCATCCAGCAGATCGAAAACCTCGTTCTGGTACCGCGTATCGCGGGCGAAAGCGTCAAACTCCACCCGGCCGTAGTGATGGTCGTTCTCGTCGTCGGCAACGAGCTCGCCGGTTTTTTGGGCATGCTGGTAGCAGTGCCGACCACCGCCGCGATCCGCGACATATTTAAATATCTGTACCTGCGCTTTCTGGATGACCCGCTGTTGCCCGAAGATGCCATGGCCAGTATCCGGTCCGGCGCGCAGGTGGACTTGAACGTGTGATGATCCTCGCACCCGATGCCGCCCTCAGCGACACCCAATCAGGTCATCCTCATGCCGTCTAGGACCAGAGTTGTCGCCGGGCCACGGCTCGACTTGGCCTGGCTGCTCGTAGTTCTCCTGACCGTGTTCGCCCTCGCTCCCTTGGCCTATCCGGGGTTCTTTGAGGCCGGTAGTGGCTTCTTGCCGGTCTTTAACACTGAGCACATCTCCGAAGCGCCCCTTTGGGGCCGAACCGGCGACTCCATCCGCACCGAGGGCAAATTGGCCTATTTGCTCAGCTGGCCCCTGCTGCGATTGACCGGCAGCGGAGTTGCCGCCGTCAGAGCCGGCTACGCCCTGGCCTTCCTCCTCGGTGCGCTGGGCGTTTACCTTTGGACCCGTCCCTGGGTGGGCGCCAAGGGCGCGGTATTGGCCGCCGTTGTCTACACCTACCTGCCCTGGCACCTGGCCACCGTCTACGTGCGCGGCGCCTATGCCGAGGCCTGGCTCTGGACCCTGTGGCCCTTTGCCCTGTGGTCCATAGATCGTCTCGGGGAATGGCGCTTGCTCCTGGCCGGCGCGGTTGCGATTCCCGTCCTGCTCGCCTTGCTTTGGGTGCAGCCGGGCCTGGCACTGCTCTCCCTGCCCTTGCTCGTAGCCTATGGAGTGCTGGTGCCCAATCGATCTCCCTGGCCGGCCGTCCAGCTCATCGCGGCTATGGGCCTGCCCGCCCTGTTGCTTTGGTACGCAGGCCGCCGGATCCCACCGGCCCGCATTGTCTTTGGCGACCATTACCTCCATCCCTTTCAGCTTCTCTCCGCCAGCTGGGGCACGGGCGCCTCCTTCCAACTGGGCCTCGCTGCCCTGGGCCTAGGTCTAGTGGCCCTGACCCTGTGGCTGACACGGGACAGGGACACTGCGGATCAGGATGAGGTCCAGCCCTCGACCGTTTCGGCGCGATCTGGCGTCTCCGGGCGGGCGCTCTGGTTCTGGGCGGCGGCGCTCTTGATACTCGGGCTGCTATCCCTACCCATCGCTGCCCCGTTCTGGGAGGTTACCGGCTACCAGGCCTTCCTGACCTACCCCTGGCAAGTGTTGGCCCTTACCGGACTGCCACTGGCATTCCTGGCCGGCTCCACGATCCGCTTGGACAACCGGCTGGCGCGGACGCCCATGTGGGCCGGTCTCGTGGCCCTCGTTCTGCTGGCCAGTTATCCCTACCTTGCTCCTGAGTTTACCCAAGTGGATCCGGGTCCAGAGCCCGATGCTCTGTTCCAGCCAGTGGAAGCCGGCACCCCACAGATTGTACTTTTGGAACACAAAATTGCGGCTTCGACCGAGATCAGCCCATCCCTAACACTGACCCTGACCTGGCAGGCGGTCGAGCCCGTGCGTGGAGACTATACTGTCTTTGTCCACGCTCTGGCCCCCGATGGCAGCAAAGCCGCCCAGCGCGACACCCGCCCTTGCCAAGGCGCGTGCCCGACGAACACCTGGCAGCCGGGTGACATCATCTTGGATCAGTACGAACTCGAGCTTAACCCCAATGCCTCAGCCGGTCCCGACCGCGTAGCCATTGGTCTCTACCTCCTCGCTAGCGGAGATCGCGCCCTCGTCGCCGGTCAAGATGACAGAACGGTGTACCTCGATGTCCCCAACCAGTAGCCAGCGCCAGGCCACACCACAGACTTCCATCGCTCGCCGGGGCGCGGCAGGTGCTTCGCGCTTTGGGCTCGATCCCTACTTGCTGCTCGTCGTATTGTTTTCTCTCTTTTCCATTGGCCCCTTGCTGCAACCCGGCTACCAGTGGGATGCCCACGACGCCCGGCACAGCGTATACTTTCTCTTCGAGTTTCACCAGGGGATCGAGGACGGGCTTCTCTATCCCCGCTGGCAGCCTGACTTTGCCTTTGGATACGGCTATCCCTTCTTCAACATCTATGGCCCTCTCGCGACCTATGCCGGTGAGGCCTTCCATCTGCTCGGCCTGGACTATACAGGCGCGGTCAAGACCGTCTTTGCTCTGTCCATCATCGCGTCCGGTCTCGCCATGTATGGCTTTGTCAAGCAAGTCTTGGGCCGGAGAGCCGGCCTGGTGGCTGCTGTGGCCTACATGGTCATCCCCTACCGGCTCGTGGATCTCTATGTCCGCGCTGCCCTGGCCGAGTCGGTGGCCTATGTGTTCGTGCCCCTGGTACTTTGGGGGGTATGGGCCACCCTGTACCGCCCGCGGGTGGCGAACGTGTTCGGCCTGGCGCTGGCCTACGCCGCATTGATGTACACCAGCCCGCTGGTGACCCTGTTGCTGACCCTGATCCTGGTCTTCTACATCGCCGCGCTGACGCTGGCCCGTATCAACGACGCACAGCCACTGCGTAAGCTGTCTCGGGAGTCCCTGTTCCCGCTACTCGGTCATCTGGCGCATGTCCTGCTCCCCACCGCATTCAGTCTCATCCTTGGCCTAGGCCTCAGCGCCTTGTTCGCCCTGCCGGCCATGACCGAGAGCCGCTTTGTGCGCGTCGACCAGTGGTACGGCGGGCGCTATGCCTGGGGTGGCGACTTTGTCGAGTTCTTTCAGCTCTTCTCCCCAAGCTGGGGCTTTGGGACTAGTGTGCCGGGCCCGAACGACAATGTGAGTTTCCAGCTGGGTGTGGTGCCCGTTGTCCTTAGCCTTTTTGCCCTCGTGCCCCTCGTCCACAAGCGGTCCCGTTCGCAGTTGGCCCGCTCAGCGGTGCGCCTGACCCTCTTTTTCGCCATACTGACTGCCGTCGTGGTCTTTCTCATGCTTGAGGTCTCTGCGCCCTTGTGGCAGATTCTGCCCCTCGTGCGCCTAGCCCAGTTTCCTTGGCGGCTCCTGACTCTGACGGTCTTTGCCATGGCCTTTTTGACCGGTGTGGCGGCCAAGAATCTACGTCCCCTCAAGACCTGGATAGATATCCCCACCCTCATCCTCGTCTCGCTCCTGATCCTGGGCAGCCTGCCCTACATGCAGGCTGAGATGTCCGAACAGGAGGTATCGTTGGCTGGCCTGATGCGCTTCCAACAGTCCGCGGACGAGATGACCGGCTCTACAGCTTGGGTGCGCGAGATTCCGACCTGGTCGCCCATGGCCGACTATCACATCGCCGGCGAACCGCTGACCTCCAAGATCAACTACGACCTCCTCTACCAGCAACCGGGCCGGGCCCACGCGCGTACGCTCGAGCTGCGCGTCGACAGCGAACGCGTCGAGTATTCCGCAGAGCGCCCCGTGCTGCTAACCTTCAACACCTTCTACTATCCTGGCTGGCATGCCTATCTCTTGGACGCCGAAACGGACCAAGTGATTGAGGAATTGCCCATCGCGCTGCAAGGGGACTTGGGGCTCATGACCGTGCGCGTACCGGCCGGTGTCGGGCGCGTGCTGCTCCAATTCGAAGACACACCGGTCCGCAAGCTGGGCACGGCGCTCAGCGCCTTCAGCCTGCTTATACTGGGCATCCTGGTGGCGACCGCCTGGGTTCGCCGTCGCCGAACAGGGCGACACTAGGGGGCTCTGGTGCAAAATCTGAGAGTACCGCGCATCGATCCCTACATCTGGCTGGTTCTCCTGTTCAGCCTGTTTGCCGTGCTGCCCCTAGCCGGTCCGGAATACTTTTTCGACGCCCACGACGCCTACCACTCGATCTTCTTTCTCACCGAGTTCGATGCCGCCATCCGCGACGGGGTCTGGTATCCAGGCTGGGCCACCGACCAGGCCCTCGGTTACGGCTACCCGACCTTTGTCCTCATCCCACCCCTGGCCTACTATACCGCTGAGGGCTTTCACCTGTTGGGCGCTAGCCAGATCTCCGCGGTCAAGCTGACCTGGGCGCTGGCGACCGTTGGCGCCGGCCTGTCGATGTATGCCTACGCTCGTCGGGTCATGGGCCGGCAGCGGGGCCTGCTGGCCGCAATCCTATACGTCTACATCCCCTACCACCTGGCCGACATTTATGTGCGCGCCGATCTAGCCGAGTACTCTGCTTTCGTCTGGATGCCCCTGGCGCTGCTGGCTTTTCACCAGCTAGCCCACGAGATCACACCGCGACGCATTGGCGCCGCTGGCCTGGCCTATGGCGCCTTGTGGATGACCCACAACCCCACCGGCCTGATCTTCACTCCCCTCTTGGCGGCCTATGTCCTCTTTCGCTTGCTGGCCGAGGGCCGGACGTGGCGCGGTCAGTTGGGCCGGATGGCTGCCAGTCTGGGCAGCGGGTTGTTGGGGTTGGGGATTGCGGCCGCCCTGCTCCTGCCCAACCTCTTTGAGCGGGATTTCATCGTGCAAGACCAGTGGGTGCGCGCCGGATACGACTACAGAGAACACTTTGTCTACCCCAGCCATTTCCTGTCCTCGGCTTGGGGCTATGCGCCAGGCAGCCCCGGCACCGAAGGTGGCATGTCCTTCCAGTTGGGCGCCGTGGCCTTGCTCCTGGCCATCGTGGCCGCCATCGCCGCCGTGCGGCGCCGGCCCGCCGAGCGAGCGCTCATCCTGTTCTTCACCATTGCCACACTTCTTCTGATCTTGGTGATGATGCCTCTGTCCGCTCCAGTATGGGAGTTGATCCCCATCGCTGCCCTGGTCCAGTTCCCCTGGCGGCTGCTGGCTATTGCCGCCGTGTCCCTGACGGTGCTGGCCGGGTTCGCCATCTCGCCCGCGCTGGTGCGCGACACGCTACGACCAAATCCTCAGCTGCTGGCCCTGATCTTGGTGGCCATACTGGGCAGTTTCGCCTACACGTTGCCCCAGTACACGCCTACCCCCGAGACTGCCGGGAGCCCCTTGCTGACCATCGAATTCGAGCTCGAGTACACCGACATGCGCGGCATGACCCGCTGGACACAGCAGTTCCCCGAGAGTTCGCCGCTGGTGGAACAGTACCTCTCCGGCAGCGACCTGGTCACTGCCCAGGCCCTGGCCCCCGGGGCGACGGTCGACATGATCCGGGCCGCGGGCGCGTCCGACGAGTTGTGGGTGCGCTCCCCGGATGGTACGCCGCTCCAGTTCTATACCTACTACTTCCCCGGCTGGCGCGTTTATGTCAATGGTGAGCGATTGCCCGACGACGCGCTCCGGCCCGAGGGCGCCTACGGCCTGCTAACCGTGGACATCCCTCCTGGTGAGCACCACGTCCTGCTGCGCTGGGGCGACACCCCCCTGCGCTTGACCGGCAAGGTTCTCACGGTAGCCTGTCTCCTCCTGGTCCTGGTCCTCATCCTGCCCTGGCATCGCCTCCGGCGCAGTTGACCGCCCTAAAAATCCACAAATTGATCACTTGTTGCAGCATTCGTATGATGTCAAAATGCGCAAGATATGGTATACTGGACAGAGTGAGGGTGTGGATGTGCCACAGCGGACTCGTAGAAAGGAAACATCGTAGCCATGTCTAGCCTCGAGGATTATCCCTTCCTGAAGAAGGGATTGGGCGTGCTGCTGCTCATCGGTGGGGGCGCCCTCTTGGCCTTCTTGCTCTTCTCCTTGAGCAAAGACCTCAGCCTATGGCTTCTTGGCCGGCGGGCCTCCGCTCAAATAATCAATCAATGGGTCGAGGCGACGAACCTGGAGGAGCAGGACATTCTCGAGTTCCGCTACTATATCCGCTATGCTTTCTCGACGCCCAGTGGCAAGATCGTCGTTAGCACCAAACCCGTGGCCGCCCAGGAATGGGTCGGCGTCGGACACGGCGCGCAAGGACAAGGCGGAGCTGACTTTTATTCTGGCGATGCGGTCGGACCCGCCGCACCCGTCTACCAGGAACAGGAACACCTGTCCGAGTTCGCCGCAGGGGGGCTGATGTCGGCTCCGACAGTGGACATCGTCTACTTTCCCCTCTATCCACAACACAACCGCCTGGAAGAGTCTCGCTTTGTCCCGCTGTTGGCTTGCACCTACGTGCCCTTCCTGGTCGTGGCCGTTCTAGCCTTGATGGCTGCCAGGGGCTTACTGGATGGCACGTCGGCCTGGAGTCACAATCCGCAACATAGAGCGCAGAGCACAGCTACCACTCCGCGGGTCCAATCCACGGCCTCTGAGCAATCCCCAGAGTAGTCTTGATCCGCAGTTGCGAGAAGAACGTCCACATCCGGGGTCTTCTTGTGCATCAGTAGCGTGAGGCATCCTCACCTGCCAAGCCCGTTACGCATCACCACTCGCATGTGACCACACCTGCTCGTAGCCTTTTTCCACCAGTACCGCATGTTGCCAATCAGTGTTCATTGGCAGCATCAAGGCCTTGCGTCTCCGTGCTGCCTACCGTCTAGTCGACCGTCCTCTCCCCAAGCTCAGATCTTGGATCCATTGACGCACCAAGTTCTTCGGGAATGGGGCCCCGGTACCCAGCTTGGTGAAGGAAGGCCGCGATCCAGCGTCCCATCGCAAGCGTGGCGCCTTCTCCACGTTGCCCACCAGTCTGTGAACGCAGGTAGAGTACCGGCCCCTGGAGTGAATGCTCACTCGTTGATTGAGTCAGCTTGACAACGCGAACCACCGTCGTCCCGGCAATCAAACGCTCAGCCAAGGCATGAACGCAGCGAAAAGAAAGCAGCCCAGACGTAACTCAGCGAGAGGATTCCATCCGCGAGTGAGATACGGAGAGTCTTTCCTTTCCACAACCTCACAATGGGTAATCTCGCTGACCGGGACGCTGATCGCTGGCTTTTCATCCATCGTTGGACACATTGTGATGACCCCGGCTACCGGCTCCAGGTCAACACGGCCCAGTTGCCATTCGTAGTGACCTGCCTCGGCTTTGGCCTGAAACAAGACCGATCCCCCAACAAATACCTATGTCGCCTCGTCCCATCCGGCTTTCTCAGCATACAGCTCGGTTTCAGCCATTTGCAGATTCCATTTCACTGACTCAGAACATGGATCGTGGCGTAGGGCTTCGCGGTAGGCTTGGACCGCTTCCTGCTGCCGGTTCAATTCCTCCAATATCGCACCCCGGAGCCTATGGGCATCAGCCAGGGTCGGATCGAGTTGAATGGCTGTATCACACGCCTCCAATGCCTTCCCGAAGTCAAAGTCCTCGTCAAGGGCATATGCCTTATCGAGATACTGCCTGGCCTGGCTGGATTCCGTGCCATACTCCGCTTCCAGCTCCTCCAGCAGCCCTTCAATATCTTCGGGTCGTACTTCTATCATCAAAGAAATCCTTTCCTCATCCAGAGAAGGCTAGACCCTGCTTTCAATCACAGGCGCCCGGGGCAGTTCGCGTCCGATCTGAGACTCGAGCAAGATGCCTACAACCGCGCTTTCCGGCAGGACCGTGTACAGGTAGAGCCCCGCAACATACATCTGCTCCAGATACATGGTCAGCATCCAGCCGGTGCCCAGGAAGGCCACAGCCGCGATGGTTGCCGCTTGGCTGGGCTCCATAATCTGCGGGATTGTGGTGACGATCAAGGCTATCAGGAGCGTGACCACCTTGGTCAGAGCCAGGCCGCTGAGCGCCGCTATCGCCTGGTCCTGAAGTGTAGATTTCATCTGCCGGAACCCTTGTGTCAGACCAACCTCTTCAAACACCATGATCGGGATGAGCATAAAGGCCGCCATCCGTATCGCAATCGCGGTAACCCCGAATATACTGTCCGTGATCCTTTCCGCGACTTTGTCGCCAAGGACCCTGCTCAGCAGGGCGGTTATGACCCTGCCGATGAGGACGACGATCCACACCAGCGTGAACCAGATTGAGCCGAGCAGGAACACGCGCGGCATCATACGCAGAGTGATGGGCGATGACACCGCCTGGACCAAGGACGGATGGCCCCCTTCATGGATTTGGAGCAGCATATTGCCAGTGATCGTAAAAGAAAACAGCAGGGCGTAGACCACCCCATAGATCAGCGCCAGCACAACCAGCAAGTTGTCCAGGTACCAAACCCCTACTTCCACCCCAAGAACCATCGGGAATACCGGCAGCAAGGGCACAATTAGGACTGGATACCGCCACAGCAGCCGCAGGCTGCCCGCCAAGATCTGATAGGCCTGCTTCCAGGATTGTCCGAAACTGCGTGGCGCTCTCTCACTCCATCGGATTTCACCACACGTCGTCCCCTCTGGCGCCCTGTTCATCTTCTTACGCTCCTCACTCTTTGTAACCGCGTCTAGGCCGGATCTTCGATACCCTCAGGCCACAATCCCTCCGCCGGCAACGTGCCTGTCCAAAAACGGGCGCGATGGACCGTCACCAGCCTAGATCGCCAGGCTGCCGGTCGCGCTCCGCCGCACCAGCACGGATCCCCCCACTGGAACCCTGAACCATCATAGCTTGGCTCCCGTCACGGCTGACCACGGCAAAGTTGTCGAAACGAGCATCTGATCTGGGGCTCTCACTGTACGGGCTGGACACAATCCCGGCCCCCGTCAAGCCACCGATCGCCCCATCGTTCCAGGTGCCCATCACGATCCCATTCACCACCAGCGTGATCTGCGCGTCCTGGCGGACAACCTTGAGCCGGTTCGTGCCCGTACCGCCGTTGAGGGGTGGAGCGTCGGATGCCGGCACCACCACAGCAAAACCGCTCGGGTCGCGGCGCAGCAGCCGGTACAGATGGTAGTCGGTGTTTACCTCAAAGAGGTAGTATTGGCCAAAGCCCGGGGTGATGCCAAAGACGAGGCCATAGCTGTTCCCGGATGCACCCTCCCAGTGGGCATCCACTTCTACCGCATAGTTCTGAATTTCGTAGGTGGGTGCCCTCAAGAGATAGAAATAGCCCGACTGCTTGCTTAGAATGCGGTATTCGCCACCCAGATACTCGGTACGGACATAGTCGTCATCCACCACTTCCCAGCCACTGGCGGGATTGCCAAAGCTGTCTTGAAAGATGAACCCGATCTCACTCCAGCCACTAGCCCAGCCATCGTTCAACGCCTGGACTCGATAGAATGATGAGCCCGGTGGCGGGCTGGCAACGAAATATGAGGTGTCCGCACCCTGATAGGCAATCTGCCCATCGCCCAAGTCGGGGGTTGTGGCCTCTTCCATCAGGTAGCTGTCAGCCAGCGCCACGCTGCTCCAGCGAACGCTGTAGCTACCCTGTGCTCCCATCTCAATCGGATACAACACCGGAGCGTCGGGCACCGGCGGCCAGTGCCTGCGGACGACGGGAAGATAGACGGAAAGCAACCCACGGATAGCGGTGGTGGTCAGGGTAGCGGTGGCGGAGTAGACAGTGGGACTGGCGACCGAAGTCGCTACAATCGTAACGCGATCCTGGTCCTCGGGGGAGGCCAGGGCGGGGATCCCCACACCCACAGTAAAGGAGAGATTTCCGCCCGGGGTGAGAGCTCCGGTCTGACCCAAGGAGACGGTCGTAATCCAGGCACTGCCGGGCTGGATAGCGATATCAAAGCTATCCACCATCCCGGTTTGGTTGGTAAGCTGCAGTGTGTAGGTAACAGCGCTGCCCGGTTCGCCAGAGCCAGCCTGGGCTGGCGGGCTGAGAACAACCCCTTGTTCCTGCCAGTTGGTGGACGGTCTCGTAGTTGGAGCAGCCTGGCTGGTTAGCACAAGAAGGACCAGGACCAGCGCGAGACCGAGAGCAAGGGTAACGACCAAGAAACGGCTTTTCATCAGAATCCCTCCAGTCGTTGGCCATGGTACTGGAGGCGGATCAACGGCGTGGTCATCCTTTCGATCTGCGAAAAGGCTACCACCAGCTGTTGATCCGCCCCCGGTCAGATGGTTGTCTTTTGTCATATTGGCGCCCACTGGACAGAGGCGCTACGGCAGCCACCAGTCAGATGGCTTGTCATCCTTGTCGCTGGCGGCCACCCGTACCAGGTCACCGCCGGACACAGTCACAAAGTAGGGATCCCAGCGCCCCTGGTACCCGCCGATCAAGAATTTGCCGGCGCGCCAGGCGGCAATGTTGGTGCTGTTGTTCGGATCGTTGCCCACGGTGCCCACCACCTTGTGTGGGTT
>JASFOV010000074.1:0-12398 GCA_050116355.1 Anaerolineae bacterium | reverse complement strand
CGCCGGACAAGTTTGAAACCGGCACCCAGAGCTTCGAGACGATGGCCGGCTCGACGGCGGCTGTAGACTATTTGGCCTCAGTCGGGCGCAGATTTGGCCAGGAATGGTTAGATCGCTCCACCGCTGCCAGCCCGCGACGGCAGGAGATCATAGCCGCCATGCAGACCATCCGTGCCTACGAGCTGGATCTCGGCGAGCGCTTGATCTCGGGGCTGGCCCAGATCCCCGGTCTGCGCATATACGGCCTCACCGATCCCGCCCGTTTCGACCAACGGGTGCCGACGGTTTCGTTCACGATGGATAGGGTGCCAACCGACGAGATCGCACAGCGACTGGCGGCAGCCAACATCTCGGTCTGGGCGGGCAACTTCTACGCACTGGCCGTCACCGAGCGCCTGGGCTTGGAGGATAGGGGTGGCCTGCTGCGCGTGGGACTAGCTCACTACCACACGCCCGCCGAGGTCGACACCCTGCTGGACGTCCTGGCTGACCTGCCGCGTTAGTCGGGCAGACTATCTGGCTCACCAGCGAGGAGAGACAATGGCTTCAGACGAACACTTTTTCATGAGAGAGGCATGGCAGTACAACACCCAATCGGTACCGCCCTCCCGTGACGACGCCCATTTGGGGTTCGAAACGCGGGCGCTGCACGCCGGTTACCATCCCTTGGGCGACTTGGAGCCATTCCGCGCCTTTGTGCCACCCATCACCCCGTCGATGACCTACCCCTATCGGCGGTTCGACGAGATTCCCTATCCCGTGTATGGACGCACGCGCACCCCGACCACGGTAGTGCTCGAGGAGCGCCTCGCATCGCTGGAGGGCGGCCAAGCAGCTCTGACCGCTGGCTCGGGCTCGCAGGCGCTCTTTGAGCTGGTCTTTACCCTCGCCCGGCCCGGCGACAATCTGGTCACCTCACTGAACACCTTTGGCGAGGGGTACAAACAGGCCGCCACCATCCTGCCCGAACGGTGCAACGTGGAGTGCCGCTTCGTCCGAGACCCCGCCGACCCCGGCTCGTGGGCCGCTGAGATCGACGAGCGCACCAAACTGGTCTGGGTGGAGACGCCCAGCAACCCGACTCTGTTCGTCACCGATATCCAGGCGGTAGCGGATGTAGCCCACGCCCACAACGTGCCGCTGCTCGTCGACAATACAACCGCGACTGCGGCCCTCCAGCAGCCAATGTCGCTCGGTGCCGATATCATCCTGCTGTCGATCACCAAGTTCCTCAGCGGGAATGCGACGGTGTTGGGTGGGGCCATCATCGGTCCGGAAGCACTGGTCGAGGACATCCGCTGGAACACCACCGAATTTGTCGGCGCGGTGATGCAGCCCTTCGAGTGCTGGCTCACCCTGCAGTACCTCGAGACTCTGTCGCTGCGCATGGAACGCCACAGCACCAACGCCCAAGCCCTCGCTGAGTTCCTAGTCGCACACCCCAGGGTGCAGCATGTGAACTATCCCGGCCTGGCCGGCCATCCGCAGCATCAGCTGGCCCGGCGGCAGATGAGCGCACCTGGCGGAATGCTGTCGTTTGTGGTGGAGGGCGGCATCCAGGGCGCGGCCACCGTAATGGATAACCTGCAGTTGATCGTGCACGCCGTCACCTTTGGCACCAGCCGCAGCATCGTCATGCACCCGGCGACCATCACCCATGAGCACATGACGCCCCAAGAGCGCGCCGCAGCCGGCATCGACGATGGCCTGATCCGCATGTCGGTTGGGCTGGAGGATCCGGCGGACCTCATCACCGATCTGGAGCAGGCACTGGCCAAACTATGATGATTCGATCCTCCTACACCGTTCCCGCGGGGGCAAAGGGGCAGAGCAGATTGTGACACTATCTGAGGAATTCATCAAGGCCTTCGATGTTTGGGAGGAGGCCCGGCCCTATCTGTCGCTCCTGGTTGAGCCGGACGAGATGCGGCTCGTCGTCGCTGCCCAGGGCCGCGCCCTCACCATCGAGCAAGCCGCCCATCTGCTCGACATCCCTCGACAGCAGGCCGCCACCTTGATGCGCCGCGCCTACGAGCGCCACCTCATGGATAAAGCGGCGACAGAGGGCATCATCCGCTACACCCCCAGCACCTTCTGGCACCGGTTGGATCACTTCGCCAAGTACGAGAACTGGGACCACATCCCTGCCAAGGACCGCCAGCGCATCAATCGTCGTTTCCTGGATGAGTTCATCGCTCGCCACCGAGCCAACGTAACGCGCATGATGCGCGGCTTGCCGCCCACAGATGGCGTTCCCAACGACGCGGTCCTGCTCCTGCACGAAGCGGAAGCGATGCTGGAAGCAGCCACCCACATCATCGTCCAGCCCTGCGACTGCCGCCGCTTGGGCCAGAACTGTGACCGTCCGGTCGAAACCTGCATCTGGTTGGACGACGTCGCCCTGGAGGCACTGGACAGAGGCCATGGCCGGCGACTGACCCGCGAGGGTGCCATCGCCCTCGTACGCCGGGCCGACAAAGCGGGCCTGATGCACACCGCCGACAGCGAGTGGCAGACGCGCGGGCTGCACGCCATCTGCAATTGCTGCGCTTGCGACTGTTATCCCTTCCGCGCCGCCCAGGAACTGGGCAGCAAGGGCGTCTGGCCCCGTACTCGCTACGTGGCCGTCCACGACGCCCAGAGCTGCAACCTATGTGGCGCCTGCGTCAAGCGTTGCCACTTTGACGCCTTCTACTACGATGGCCGCACCGTTGAGGTCGACGGCAAGGCCGCAAAAAACGTCGCCTATGACCCCGAACGGTGCTGGGGCTGCGGCTTGTGCGCCAACACCTGCCCATCTCAGGCGATTGTCATGGAGCCTAGCACCTGAAGCGCGAAACCGAGGTACGACGCGAAATGCGGATTGTAGATGTCTTGATCGTGCCGGTTACCGGCGCTGGATACTACGAGGACCAGGCGGCGCTCGAGGCTGGGCATGTGCCCTTGCCCCAGCGGTTCACAGCCCAGCCACTGACGCCTGGGTTCCACGCCGTTCGCCAGATAGCCCGCGGTGTGTCGATTGGCCTCGTGCTCGACGACGGGCGCATCACGTGGGGCGACTGCGTGGCCGTGGCGCATGGCCACACGGCAGGACGGGCACCGCTGTTTCGGGCCGGCGAAGGTTTGGCGACCGTCCGCGATATCGTGGCCCCCCTGCTGACCGGACAGAGAGTGGGCAGCTTTCGGGAGATTGCCAACCAGGTGGATGCCCTGACGGAAACCGCCAAGATGCTGCGCGCACAAGCACCAGTGGAGCCTCCGGTTCAAGATCCATCGCTTCGGGCGCTCCTGACCGCCCCAGCCCGCGCCTTTCAACAGCCTCGCCAGGCGGCAGAGCCCACCGAGTGGGTGACCATCGAACGCCGCCTGCACCCCGCTATCCGCTACGGCGCCAGCCAGGCATTGTTGCAGGCAACAGCCTTGGCCCGCGGTGGCACCATGGCCCAGGTCATTGCCGACGAGTGGGATCTGGCGCTGCCCCGGACCCTCGTGCCCCTGCTCGCCCAATCGGGCCACGAACGACACTACCATGCCGAAAAGATGATCGTCCACGGCCTCGACTCGCTGCCCCACGCGGCGGTGGACGACATTTCACAGCAGGTGGGACGCAGCGGTGACGAGATGACGCGCTACCTCCGTTGGCTTGCGGAGCGCATCCGCCAGCTGGGCGACGCCGAGTACCGGCCCACGATCCACATCGACCTGCGGGGCGCATTGGGCCGCATCTTTGACAACCAGATGGGCCAGATGCTGGGCCAACTCCGCGCCTGGGAGCTGGCCACCCAGCCCTACCGGCTACGGGTCGAAGACCCGGTGATCATGGGCAGCCGGGCGGCTCAGATCGAAACTTTGAAGACCTTGCGCCAGTACATCCGCCTACGCAAGATGAACGCCCAGATCGTCGCCGGCAAATGGGCCAATACGCTGGCAGACATCCGCGCCTTCGTAGACGCTGGAGCGGCGGATGCGATTCAGATCACGATGCCTGAGCTGGGCGGCATTCACAATAGCGTCGAGGCTGTACTGGCCTGCCGGGCCGGTGACACCGGCGCGTTCATAGGCGGCAGCCAGACCGAGACCAGCCTCTCAGCCAAGGTCTCGGTACACGTAGCCCTGGCCACCAGCGCCGACCTGCTATTGGCCAAACCCGGCGTCGGCGTGGACGAAGCGATCAGCTTGGCGCGCAACGAGATGGCCCGCACCCTGGCCATCCTGCGCCGGGCAACCAGCGACCGGGGACAGGGGGACTAGGCAAATGCAGCTACTGGACATCGTGCAGCGCTCCCCGGCACCCGTACCCTGGGCGGAGGGGGACAACATCCCCTGGCACGAACCGGCTTTCAGCGCGCGGATGCTGCACGAACATCTGACGCAGGAGCACGACGCTGCCAGCCGCCGCTTCAAAACCATCGATCGCCATGTCCACTGGATCCACCATTACCTCCTGGCCGGACAACCGGCTCGGATCCTGGACTTGGGCTGCGGACCCGGCCTATACGCCCGCCGGCTGGCCAAGCTGGGACACGAGTGCGTCGGCATCGACTATTCCCCGGCCTCCATCGCCTACGCGCAGGACCAATCTGCCGCAGAAGGACTGTCCATCCGCTACGTGCACCAGGATATCCGCGCCGCCGACTATGGTCAGGGGTTTGGGTTGGTGATGCTCATCTATGGCGAATTTAACGTATTTGGTCCAACCGATGCCAACCTCATCCTACGCAAAGCGTACCAGGCTCTGCGCAATGGCGGGATATTGCTGCTCGAACCGCATACCCCTGTTATCGTGCGCGAGATGGGCGACAAGCCAACCACCTGGTACACCGCTCGCCAGGGCCTCTTTTCCGACCGGCCCCACCTGTGTCTGCAAGAGTACTTCTGGGATGAGGTCCGTCAGGCGACGACCATCCGCTATTGGATTGTCGACGCCCGCACACATCAAGTCACCCGCTATGCGCAGAGCTTCCAGGCCTACACAGAACTAGAGTACCGGGCCGTGCTCGAGGGAAAGGGGTTCGAGAGCGTAGAGACCTATCGCTCCCTAGCGGGAGACTCGGATGACGGGCAGGACGGCTTGTTCGCACTCGTGGGCCACAAGCGCGGCCAGACCCGAGGGTCGTAACATACCCTGAACGGGCTGGCGCTCAACGAGGAGTCAATGGAAGACTACAAGTACCTATACCAACCACCCCAATTCTCAGTGCTTTCGCTGCCGCAGATCGAAAAGCTGGTCGCGGCGACGCTGGAGTGTCTAGAACGCACCGGCCTGCACATCCTGAACGCCGAGGCTCGCGAGTTGCTGGCCACAGCGGGTGCGCGGGTGGACGGCATCCGGGTGCGGTTTCCACCGTCCCTGATCGAGGACGCCATCGCGACCGCACCGCGCGATTTCCGCCTGTGGGGCCGGCCTGGGACCCCGGCGGAGGACCAATTCTTGCAGGTCGGCTACCCCCGCCCCGAAGAAGAGGCTCGCAGTCGTGTCTACTTTGGCCCGGGTCCGACATGTCCCTATTTTGTGGATCCAGAGAGTGGGCTGCGGCGCAGAACGCGTCGTGGCGACCCCGGACTGACCGCTCTGGTCTGCGACGCGCTGGACAACATTGATTATGTCATGTCATTGGGCCTCATCGACGATGTGACGCCGCTCTTGGCCCCGGTCTACGAATTCGCCGAAATGGTCGCCCACACCTCCAAGCCGGTGCTACCCTGGGCCTACTCAGTCGAAAACGTCACCGACATCTACCACATCGCCCTCGCCGTCGCCGGAAGCCGCGAGGTTCTCCGCGAGCGCCCTTTCCTAGCCCTATTCACCACCTTCCATTCCCCCTTGACCCAGACCAACGAGGATCTGGCCAACGCCTTCTGCGCCCTCGACCACGACATACCTGTCATCATGCTGGGGGGCGCTACGGCCGGAACCAGCGGGCCGGTCACCGGCGCCGGGTCGCTGGTCGTCGGCCTGGCCGGTGCCCTCGGGGGCCTGGCCATCCTGCAACTGAAGGCGCCCGGAGTGCCCGTTTGTTTGGGCAATGTGCCCGAAGCGATGGATCTGCTCACCTGCGTACCCGCCTATGGCAGCCCGGAGATGAGTCTGTACAGCGCAGCCGTATCCGACGTCATGCGCCATCTCGATCTGCCCTTTATGGGCACCGCCGGCGCCTCCGAGGCCAAAACCCTGGACCTGCAAGCCGCCATTGAGAGTACCTTCCAGGTGCTGTTGAGTGGCCTCAGTGGCGCGACCCTGGTCCATGATGTCGGCTTTCTCGACTGCGCCAACATCGGCTCGCTTGAATCGCTGGTGATGAACGACGAGATCATTGCCATGGCTCGGCGGGTCATGCGCGGGATCGACATCAGCGATGAAACCTTGATGTTGGATCTCATCGACCGGGTGGGACCCGGTGGCGAGTTTATCTCCAGCGACGAAACAGCGCGGCTGTGTCGCACCGAGATCTGGCATCCCAAGCTGCTCGATCGCCAGTCATGGTTCCTGTGGGAGGAAAAGGGTCAACAGACAATGCACCATCGCATCCAGGCCCGGTTGGGCAAGATCCTGGCCCTCCACAAACCTCCCCCCCTGCCTGGCAGCGTACAGGACAGGATTGACGAGATTCTAACCGCAGCCGAGGCCCGCCACGCAGTGTCCGTTGTCGAGCAATTGGCTCCATAATACTCCTTCGGATACAGGCGGCCGAAGCGGGAGTACAAGCATACAGTCGCACAAGGAGAACTCTATGGATGATAACACGTTGGCCCTACCGCGCCTGGCCATGCTGAGCCAGGCGCAGTGTGAGCGGATCCACCGCGCCTCGCTCGAGATTCTGCGCCGCACCGGGGTCCGGATCCACCATGATGAGGCGCTGGCGTTGCTCCGCGAGACCGACGCTGTCATTGGCGAGGACAATCGCGTGTGGCTGCCGGCCGGACTGGTCGAATGGGCGCTGGCCCAAGCGCCCTCCCGGGTGCCCCTGTGCGGTCGCGGCAGCGATCAGGTGGTCGCCGCCCTCGAAGGCAGCGTCGTCAGCTTTGGTACCGGTTCCGACTGTCCCAACTACCTTGACCCCCGCACCAGGGAGCACCGGCCCTTCTCCAGCGCCGATATCGTCGATTGTATCCACGTCGTGGATGCGCTGCCCGAGTTGGCCTTCTGCATGTCGATGGGCATTCCCACCGATACGGATGCCGCTAATGCCTATCGCCAGCAATTCGCGCTGATGACCGCGCACACCAACAAACCGGTAGTGTTTGTGTGCAACGACCGCTCCGATTGCGAGGCCATCGCCGCCATGGCCGCGGCTGCCGCGGGCGGTTGGGAGAAACTGCGGCTCAACCCGTCGCTGTTGCTCTACTCCGAGCCCTCCACCCCGCTGCAGCACTCGACAACGGCCACCGAGAAGCTTCTCTACATGGCCACGCAGGCGCTGCCCATCGTTCATTCGCCGGCTCCAATGATGGGCGGCACGGCTCCGGTGACACTGGCCGGCGGGCTGGCATTAGGCAATGCTGAAATCCTCTCCAGCCTGGTGATGCACCAGCTCAAACGACCTGGCGCGCCCTTTGTCTATGGCAGTGGACTACATCACATCGATATGCGAACCACCATCAGCGTCTACGGCGCGCCCGAATTCCAGCTGGCACGGGTCGCGGTGGCCGAGATGGGCCGATTCTACCGGCTGCCGACTTGGGGCTATGCCGGCCATTCCGACAGCTGCGCAATGGACGAGCAGGCGGCCGCCGATGCCGCGTTCTCGGTGCTCGTCGCCCTGTTGGCAGGCAACAACCTGGTCCACGATATCGGCTATCTGGAAGCGGGCCTGACCACATCGCCCGAGATGGTAGTCTTTACCGCCGAGATGATCTCCATGATGCGCCGCTTCATGGGCGGCGTGGACTTGGATGCTGAAGCGCTGGCATTGGAGGTGATCGATCAGGTGGGACCCGGGGGGGATTTTTTGGCCGCCGACCACACCCTAAGGCACTTTCGCCAGTTGTGGCAACCCAGCCTCTTTGACCGCCGTCGCTGGGAGGAATGGGCGTCCGCGGGTAGCCCGCGGTTGGGCCACCGGCTGCGGGAAAAGACCTTAGCCATCATCGACAGCCACACGCCGGAGCCCTTGCCCGCTGGCGTTCAGCAGGAAATTGACTACATTCTTCGGACAGAATAAGGAGGAACCTTATGGACGGAAATGAGGCCGTTGCCACTTTTGTCACCGAGATCACCTGGGCGGCGCTGCCGCCGGATGTGCAACGCATGATCCGCATGGCCGCCCTGGATACACTAGGCGCCACCCTGGTGGGCACCCTGACCCCCATCAGTCGCATCACAGCCGACTACGCCGCGGTCACCTGGCCCGGTGCCGAGGCCACCATCCTGCTCCACGGCCAGAAAGCGTCTGCCATTGGAGCAGCCTTTACCAACGGCTACGCGGCCAACGGCGTGGACATCGACGATTGCGCCCTCTACACCAAAGGTCACCCTGGCGCCCAGATCTTTCCAGCTGCGCTGGCCCTGGCCGAAGCCCAGAGTCAGAGCGGAGCCGAGATGCTGACGGCTATGGTTGTCGGTTACGAAGTTGCCCACCGCGCCGCCCGCATCTGGCACGCCACCCACAATGTCTATCAGGCCTGCGGCTCGTGGGGCTCGGTGGCCTGTGCTGCGCTGACCGCGCACCTGTTGGGCCTTTCCCCCCAGCAGACACAGCAGGCCCTGGGCATCGCCGACTATCACGCTCCCAACCTGCCCATGATGCGCGACATCGATCATCCAACCATGGTCAAGCATGGCATCGGCTGGGGGACCATGACCGGCATTACCGCCGCTCAATTGGCGGCACGGGGCTTCACCGGCATACCCAGCCTATTGGGCTTGGCCGACTACCACGGCTTGGTCACCGGCATCGGCACCGAGTACATCATGGCCGATGGCCTGGCCTGGAAGGGCTACGCCTGCTGTGCCTGGGACCACGCCGCGATGCGCGCTGC
Organism: Anaerolineae bacterium; assembly: GCA_050116355.1. Taxonomy (GTDB): domain Bacteria; phylum Chloroflexota; class Anaerolineae; order JAAYZQ01; family JAAYZQ01; genus JASFOV01. The sequence goes on along the minus strand of JASFOV010000074.1, from coordinate 3,419 downwards.
TGCACAACTGGTCGAGCAACACCGTATCGACATCGCCGCCATCGAGCAAATCCACGTCGAAGCGCCCCACGTTACACTCCGTCTGGGGACCGAGTTGCCCGCCACCACCGAAGAGGCTCAATTCAACCTGGCCTGGCCCCTAGCCGCCTTGCTGGTTGATGGGGAAGTAGGCCCAGCCCAGATCCTGGAGGAGCGCCTAGCCGATCCCCAGATCGTGCGCGTAGCCGAAAAGATCGAGGTAATCGAGACCGCTGAGATGAACGATCTGTACCGCCGTGCTGAACAAGGCGACACCCGCGGCAAGTACGCCGCCAAAGTCAAGATCCGCCTCAGTGATGGCACCACCTACCAGTCGGACGCCGTCGAGGGCAACATCAATTTTCCACAGCAAGGGTGGGATGAGGCCCGTCTGGAGCGCAAGTTCCGCTGGCTGAGCAACCAGGTCCTGGACGAGAGTCGTACCAACGCCTTGGTCGACATGGTCTGGAGCCTCGACCAGATAGCGGATGTCCGCGAATTGACCCGGTTGGTTGCCTGAAGCATCTCATACCGGATACCGGATACCGGAGGTAGTCATGAAAGCCGTTCGCATCGTAGAAATCGGAGAACCGTTGGAGATGCAGGACATCCCCGTCCCGCCGGTGGGTGCGGGCGAGGTGCTGGTCCGGATCAAAGCTGCGGGCATCTGCCATTCGGATGTGCACTACCGGGCCGGTGCATCGCCGGTCGGCCCCCTACCCTTGACCCCAGGCCACGAAGTCGCCGGCATCGTAGAAAAAGTCGGAGCCGGGGTATCAACCCTACGGGCCGGCGACCGGGTGTGCCTGCACTATCTGTTGACCTGTGGCCAGTGCCACCATTGCCGCAGCGGGCACGAGCAGTTCTGCCCTGAAGGCCAGATGATCGGCAAGAACTGCGACGGCGGATATGCCGAGTACATCGTCGTCCCCGCCCGGAACGCCGTCCACCTGGCGGAGGGCATCCCTTTCGAGCAGGGCGCCGTCTTAATGTGTTCCTCGGCCACGTCGTTCCATGCCCTGCGCAAAGGTCAGCTCCAGGCCGGCGAAACCGTCGCCATCTTTGGTGCGGGCGGCCTGGGCATGTCCGCCATCCAACTGGCGCAGGCCCTCGGCGCTCTGGAAGTCTATGCTGTGGACATCAATCCCGAAAAACTGCAGCAGGCCCAATCCTACGGCGCCCACCCCGTCGATGCTGGCCAGAGCGATCCCGTCGCCGAAATCCGGCGGCTGACTGGCGGGCGAGGCGTCGACGTGGCCCTGGAACTGATCGGCCTCAAGCAGACGATGGAACAGACGGTGCAATCGCTGGCCGTCCTCGGCCGGGCCGTCCTGGTTGGCATCGCCGACCAGCCTCTGGAGATCGATTCCTATAGCCAGCTGCTGGGCCGCGAAGCCCACGTCCTGGGTTCGGCCGATCACCTGCTCTGGGAACTGGAAGTATTGGTCGAGTATGTCCGGCAGGGCCGGCTAGACCTTTCGCAGGTGGTGACCCACACAGTTCCCTTGCAGGCTGGTCCCATCAACGCCACGATGGACGCCTTGGAGCAGTTTGGCGGCCACGTGCGCACGGTGATCACCCCCTAAGCGGGGCACCATCCCTCCGGTCGAGGATTACCCATGTCCAAGCGCACAGCCATCACCTTTGAGCTCAACGGCCGCCCGGTGACTGTCCGGGTTCAGCCCGGCCGTAGCTTGCTGCACGTCCTGCGCGAGGACCTGGATCTGACCGGCACCAAGCAGGCGTGCGATGGCGAAGGGGAATGCGGCGCCTGCACCATCTTGCTGGATGGCCAGGCAGTGCGCTCCTGCCTGGTGCCTGCCGAGCGAGTATCCGGCCGGCGGGTCCGGACCATCGAAGGTCTAGCATCACCCCAGGGCCTCCATCCCCTGCAGCAGGCTTTTATCGAGCACGGTGCTGTGCAGTGCGGTTTTTGCACACCGGGCATGATCATGTCCGCGACGGCCTTGTTGGACAGCGAGTCCCACCCCACGCGCGACCAGATATTGGAGGCCCTCGAAGGCAACTTGTGTCGCTGCACCGGCTACACGACCATCGTGGATGCCGTGCAGACGGCCGCCGCCTGGCTGCGCGGCGAGATCCCCGCGCCTGGACCGGCGCGCGAGGCGGAGCGCGATCGGACCGGGGCGCCTATCGTCGGCGGCTCCCAACTTCGGGTGGACGCTATCGACAAAGTGACCGGCGCCGCTCGCTATACCGAAGACATCAAGATGGCCGGGCTGCTCCACGCCGCGCTGGTGCGCAGCCCCCATCCGCACGCGCGCCTGACCCAGCTGGCAGCGGCCCCCGCCCTCCGCCTACCCGGCGTCGTCCGCGTCCTGACCGCCGGCGACATCCCCGGCGCCAACTCTTTGGAGGGGTACAGCCGCAACGAGCACCTCCTGACGCCAGTGGGCGAGACGGTGCGCATGGTGGGAGATGCAATCGCGCTCGTGCTTGCCGAGTCGCCCGAGGCGGCTCAGGCGGGGGCCGCCGCCGTGCAGGTCGAGTATGCCCTCCTACCCCATACCTACGATGCCACTGAGGCCATGTCCGAACGCGGACCGCGCATCTATCCTGACGGCAACATCCTGAACACCTTCGACATCCAGTTCGGCGACCTCCAACAGGCGCTCAGCCACGCCGACCGGGTATTGGATAGCCATTACCAGACGTCGTTCATGGAGCACTCGGCCCTGGAGCGCGAGACCGCCCTGGGCTACTTGGACGCTGGCGGACGGGTGACCGTGATCGCCGGTCACCAGGAGCCCCACTGGGCGCGCGACTGGACCGCCAACCTCTTGGCCCTACCGACCGAGCGCGTGCGGGTCATCACGCCGCCCATCGGCGGGGCATTTGGCGGCAAACAGGATCCGTGGCCCATCATGGCCGCTGCACTGGCTGCCTACCACGCGCCAGAAGGCCGTCCCGTGCGCCTGGCCTACACGCGCCGCGAATCGTTCGACGCTTCCCCCAAGCGCCATCCCTACGACATGAACTATCGCGTCGGCGTCCGAGCTGACGGCACACTCACTGCTCTGCGGCTGCGGATCGTAGCCAACACCGGTGCGTACGATGCCGATGGCTACTATATCCCCCAGTACGGGTTAGTAGCCGGCGGCGGCCCCTACCGCTGGCAGGCCGTCGATGCCCGCGCCTGGTCAGTATACACCAATGGCCCCAAAGCGGGACAGATGCGCGGGTTCGGCACCCCGCAGGCCTGTTTCGCCCTGGAATGCACACTGGACGAGGTAGCCGCCGCCCTGGATCTAGATCCCCTCGAATTCCGGCTTCAGAACGCCATCGACGACGAATCCACGACGTTCCTGGGCTACCCACCGGCCGAAACGATCGGCTACCGCCAATGCTTAGCAGCGATACGGTCCTACTACACCTCCGCC
>JASFOV010000073.1:0-12572 GCA_050116355.1 Anaerolineae bacterium | reverse complement strand
GCAACCGCCAACTCAAGCGCCCGATCGCCAGCACTTCCTCTGCCTCCTCGCGCCGCTCGGGCCCCACCGCCTCCAGGAATCGCGCCTGCAATTCATGGGCTGCCGCTTCCCCTGGGCCATCCCCAGCCGTACGCGGCGCGGGTGCATCCGGCCGCCGGGCCATTTCCAGGATGACACGCAGCAACAGATCAGGATGTTCGGCCAGGCGCTCGCCCTCGTAGGCCACGTCCATCAATCCACTTCGCAGAGCCTCAAACGCCTGTACAAATGTCCCTCCACCCGGGATGCTTTGTGCGTCATCGATCGCTTGCTCCCATCCCCGATCGGCAGCTTGTTCGAGACTTCTACGCAGCGCGGGCTGCTCCCGCACACGTTCGGCCAGGCCTTGCAGGGCCCGGTTGCGCCGGGCTGCCATCATCTGTTCGCCCTTCAGCAGCCGGACAAACTCGTACGGGTCGTCCGGCTGGACGGTATCGTTATAGTATATGCCTAGCTGGCGCACACCATGGGCAAAGGGAATGAACTCCTCCAGATAGATCTGCCGCCACTCGTCGACAGCTGCCTGCCGTTCTCGGATGATGCGGGCCAATTCAAGGTCATCGTAGCCCTCGATCGGCTCGGCGGCCCATCGCCTACCTAGCTCTTCCAACTTGGGAACAAGTTCCTCTGCCACCCGGGTGGCCAGCGTGCTCAGACGCCGCATCCCCGGCCGCAAGGACAGATACCAGGCCCGTTGGTCGCCCGATCCAGCGCCGCCGGTGGTGATGGGCCGCGCCTGCAAGAGGGTGAACCGCTCCCCCGTGCCGGTCCACTCGGTATCCGGCGGCCAGTCAAACAATGACTCGACCCGCTGGAGCATGTGCAGTAGATGGCCCAGCTCAGACTGGCTCAACAGCGGTTGCGGCTCACTCTCTCCCTCCCGCTCCCCCGGCCTCCAGTCCAACACCTGGCCGGACAGGCGATCCACAACCCAATGATCGGGATCCACCACGCCGTCCACCAGGTCGGCGCACGGACCGGGCACGGCCTCGATGATAGCCTGCTCCAGCCGCGGGTCCCTGGGATCGCGACCAAAGGCCACCCCAGAAGGAACTGCGTCGATCATCTCCTGGACAAGCACGGCCATCCTGCTCTGGATCGGGTCCAACGACAGCTCCTGGCGATAGAGCAAGGCGGCATCGGACCACAACGAGGCCCACACGACGCGGACCGCATCGAGGATGGCATCATGGCCCACGACCCCGACCACTGATTCATGCAGCCCGGCGAAGGAGCGGTCGGCCGCATCCTCCCCGGGCGCCGAGGACCGTACCGCCAGAGCCGCATCCGGCCCCAGCCGCTCGACCTGGGCATGGATGGCCTGCTCCAGCTCTGCTGGAACCGGCGCCGCCAAAAAGGCGGACCGGATCCGCAACGCGGTGTCCCAGATCTCCTCCCAGCGCATCGACTCAAATGGCTTGCGTCCCAGCTCCATCCGAATGACCGTCGCTAGATCTGTCTGCTGCAGAAAGCGCTCGTACGCCGCCGCTGGTATGGCAAAGCCGTCGGGTACGCGGAACCCGGCGCGCGCCATCTGGGCCAGCTTCGCCGTCTTGCCGCCGATCATGCCCTCATCGCAGTCGGCCGCCTCGACGAGGGGAACTACCCACGTGCTGCTGGAAGCCATTGGCGAACCTCCTGGAACCGGGTCACGTACAGGTAACGGAACACGCGCACCCGAAACAGAGCCGTCGACGGGGCCTGGACAAAGCGAGCCAGGTGAGGATGGCGGCTAGTTAGCAGCATGGCCCCCGCCTCGAACTTGGGCCCGGACTCTAGCTGTTCCGCCTGGCCCGTCACCGTGACCGCGCCAACCCGCATCATGTCTTCGGGATACTTACCCCGGTTGTCGACAACCAAGGCCACCCGGTCGCATTCGGAGAGCAACCGGAACTTGCGGGTGGCCACCGGCGTCGCAAAGACAAAGGACCCCATATCTGGATCGAAAGCGAAGGCCACCACCGAGCCATACGGTTGTCCACCGCCCTGAGTACACAGCACGGCGAAGGGTTCCTCGCGGATCAGCGCCTGGATGCACTCGAGCGTGGCCGGGTCTTGGCTGGCCGTCGCTTCGAACGCACCAAACTCGTGACCGAGAACCGGTTCGTCTATCATTGTTTTGCTCCCTTCCTTGACATCAGCGGATGCGGGACAGCGCGTGCTTCAGAGGTGGGTACAAAGCCGCGCCAGCTCCGGCTGCCCACAAGGGGAGCACGGCCACCACACCGGACGCTCCACTCCACCAGGCCACCAGCAAGCCGGTCAGCAGCGCAATGCCTTGTGCCGCCTGGACCCGCTTGGGATCCAATGGCTCACCCGTCGCATCGCCCGCCGCTTTCACCGTCCGCGACGTAGCGATCACGAACAAGAACAAGACCGTCCCTACCCCCACAACCAACACCATGGGTGTTTCCAGCCCGGATTCCATAGCCAGGTTGCCGTGGAATACGGCCACCACGATCGTGGCCAGAAACGCGAGCCCCGCCGCCAACAAATGGTATCTGAGGGCCCGCGACAACAGGCCATCTAGAAGAAAGGCGACGGCGGTCATCAGACCGGCCATCCAGTACCCCTGCCAGGTCAGCCAGCCGCCGAGGCCCAGTACGGCTAGCGTGTCCAAGGGTCTGGCCGGCAGGCCCGTGCTGCGGTTTACGATCCGCACCGTGAGCAGCAGCCAGAACAGCACCAACAACGATGGCAGATCAACAAAGAACAACCCCAGGACCATCAACCCCGCCCCCACAAAGGCCGACAGGTCGTGTTCCGGGTCCAGCTCCCGGGCCAGGGCCCAGGTCAGAAACACAGCCAGCCCGGCACCGATACCCCAGCTCGCGCCCGCAAGGAACGTCGCGCCGCCCACGACCTGCGCCAGGATGGCGGCCACCACCACGACCAGGGTCAAGCCCGCAATCGCCCGGTTGGTCGGGTAGGCCGGATCGATCGGGCGCCCCAGCGCCGTAACATCATACAGCTTCATCTTGCTGGTCTCCTTCGATCGCCTGTCGCAGGGATTCCCCTTTCGCTGGAGCAAAGGGCCCCTCCTCCCGCCACAGCACCCGGCCCTCCTCATCCAGAAGGAGTATATAGATATCTCCCTCGTCGGCCAGCGCCAGCGCTTGGCGGAAAGGATCCTTATCCACGTAGAGGGTGATCGTCCGCTCCCGGGCCACAGGGTCCGGAATCCCAGCCCGCATCCCCTCATTGATAAAGGTCCGCGCCAGGACGTTCAACCGCTGGATGGTCGGCAGCTCATAGTACTTGAACCCCGGATTTGCGCGTTCTAGATCGCGTACAAAGGGGATCCAGGTGTCCACGACCCTCTGCTGCCATTGCTGGAAGGCAATGAGGACTAGATTGAACTTCCCATCGAAATCCTGCGGCAGAGTGACTTTTTGCCGCTGGAGGTTCGATCCACTCACCTCTGGAAACTGCATGCTGATCTCCTTCTCTACGGGCCGGCCTCACAATCGCTACAGGTCAGCCGGGTCCACAACCCGGGGTTCCCTGCCGCTGCTGTCCGTGACGCCTGGGGTCTGCCCGACAGTATACCGTGGAACCAGCAGATGGGCAAAAGCCGTTCCGCAAGGTGGGAGACGGCGCCCCAGCTACATAGACAGAAGCCTGGCCACCCTCCGGCCAGGCCCCAGCAGGCCACATCAGTCCTACCACGCCTCCCGCCTGCTGTACGTAGCAACGCAACCGCTGCGCTCCTACCTATTCCCAGTGCTGCGCCATGCGCTCCATTTCCTGCAAGACGTCCTCTGGCAGAGGCTCCGGCTGGTGCTGCATGAGCTTCTCCGTCTTGTCGCGGAGCCGCTGCTCAAACCGCTGGCCCCCCTTCGACAGCCACACCTCGTGGACGCTGCGGTCGAACAGGTCTGAATACCACACATCCCGGAAGTGCTTGAGGGTGTGGTCCTCGTACAAGTAATGGCCGCCCGGCCCCACCCGATCCATCATGTCCAGGGCCAGTGTCTCGTCGTTCACCGGCAGGCCACGCATGAATTGTTCCACCATGTACAGGATCTCGTTGACCAGCACCATAAAGGCCGGCGAAGCGAGCGAGCCATGATCCAGCCAACTGCCCGCGTCGTGGACCAGATTGGCACCGGCTAGGGCCGAGGCCAAACAGGAGAATGCGACCTCGGCGGCCGCCTGGGCATCGGGGTACTTGGCGTCGGAGCACCCCGCCGTGCCAAAGAACGGCAACTTGTAGCTTTGCGCCATCTGCGCCATGGCGGCAACCATCAGACTCATCTCCGGCGCCCCGTAGGAAAAGATGGTCGTTTTCATATCCATCACCGTGGCAAAAGCGCCGTAGATGAACGGTGCGCCCGGCCGGGTGAGCTGGGCCAGCACCAAGCCGCTCAGCGATTCGGCGCTGCCCTGAACGATCTCACCGGCAAAGGTTGCCGGCGCTGTGCTGCCACCCTGGGGCGCTGGAAAGTTGATCAAGGGGATGCCCTTTTCGGCGCAGTAGAGGATCTTGTCGACCGCCGGATCGTAATACTGCAGCGGCGAGATCGGCTCGGAATAGTGCACGATGGTCGGCGCCTGGTAGAAGCGCTCTTCGCCCCCCGCGATGAGCAGTGCCATCTCGTAGATATCCCGCACGCTGTCGGCATCCTTGCAGCAGAACACCAACGGCTTCTCCGTGTAGGTAAAGACCTGCTTGGCAATGATCCGGTCGGCGATGTCAGCCGGCACGTCGTCGGCCATGCCAATGGTCATCACCCACGTGTAATTGGGCAGCGCATCAGCCACGGTCGAGGTGACACGACAATCGTCGCTGACAAAGCGGCGCCGCTCGCCACTGAGTGGATTCAAATAGTCGATACAGTCTAGGCTGGGACCAAACCAATACTTGCTCCCCTCCAGAAACACCTGGCGCTCTCCCCGCCGGTTGCCGAGCACGACCCGCGACGGGGCCTGGCGGATCGCATCCTCGACCAGCCAGGCCGGGATCCGCACCCGGCGATCGTCAACCCGTGCGCCCGCGCCATCGAGCAACTCCAGCGCGCGCGGATGCGAGATTTCGATACCCGTTCGCTCTAGCAACTCGAGCGTGGCCTGGTGCAATTGCTCGATCTGGGCCTCGTTAATCACGGAAAGCGTGGGTCTAAACGTTAGCTCTGTACTGAACATGGTAGTACTCCTTTCAAAGTTCCCGGGGATTTGCTAATGGCTACCACGTGCCGGCCCCTTGCTCGGCAGCCCGCTGGCCAAGGGGCGGCGCCACGGCCATATCATCCAGCGCCAGACCCGGATTGCAGGCCACAACACGCTCCTCAGATGTGCCTCGCCCACCGTCGATCGGAGCGAGCTATCGAAACCCAGCCGCCCAGCAGCCTCTCTATTATACACGCTTTTGCCGTGGGCTCAACTTCCACTACCCCATCTCGGGTAGACCGTCACCGATGTTTCGACCAACCCACTGCCTGCTAGATGCAATGCAGGGCTTCAGACCAACGGCATGTCCAAGCGTAGACATGGCTTGGGCCAGTCCCACGGTTTCCAACCGTGCGCAGTTTCGGGTATAATGAGCCTCAAGGGGCGCGGTACACAAAGCCCCATGCTTCAGGAAGGCCACCATGAACAAAATGTCTTTAGACATCCCAGCCCAAATAGAGACCGAGCGCTTGTACATGCGCTGTTATCAGGCAGGTGATGGCCCGTGGTACTATTCCGTCAGCCAGAAGAACCGCGCCCACCTGCAGCGCTACGAACCGGACAACGTTGTGATGTCTATCCATAGCGAGCAACAGGCGGAGATTGTCGTGCGCGAGCTCGCCGCTGAATGGGCGGCCCGCAATTGCTTCTTCATGGGCGCATTCGCCAAGACCACGAAGGAGTTCGTAGCCCAGATCTACATTGGCCCGGTGGACTGGACCCTGCCCGAGTTCGAGATTGGCTACTTTGCCGACATCGATCATCAGAAACATGGTTTTGTCACAGAGGCCGTCAAAGCCGCCTTGGGCTTTTGCTTCGAACACCTACGGGCTCACCGGGTTCGAATTGAATGCGACGACACCAACCTACGCAGCCGTCGGGTTGCGGAGCGTTGTGGCCTGATCCAAGAAGCTCACTTCCGAGAGAACAAGAAACATCCCGATGGCTCCCTCAGCGGGACGCTCTACTTCGGGCTTCTCAGAAGCGAGAGGCCCCCAACACTCGGGTACCCTGACTGACCATCGCGACCGCTTGTTGACTTGCATAGGACCCTCTGCTATAATAGCCGCGGCTGTCAATTGCAGAATGCTGAGCGCTCCGTTGGCTTTGTCTGCTGCACCAAAGCAGTTGCAGCCCCAAGCCATAGCAATGATGCCTCTCACCTGGACAGCTCAACCTGCACTGGGCAAGCCATGCATCTCTCATGCCGCACAAGCCCACGCAGACGGGGTTGGGCGCAAGGCGAATTCCCAAGTAGCCATAGCGTGTGAACCCACACATTCTCTGCGGAGGATTGACTGGTACCGACCAGACGGGAGACAAACGAGTGAAAACAGCCAACACCCCAACCGGCCCGGCCCTGGCCATCCAGAACCTGGCTGATGCGATACTGCACACCGTGGTGTATGCCGACCTGTTCGACTACCCCCTGACCAGCCAGCAGATCCATCGTTTCCTCACCGGGTACTCTGCTCCTTTGGCTTCAGTCGAAGAAGCGCTGGCCCACGACGACCGGCTCCGCCAACGCCTGGGCTCGATCCAGCCCTATTGGTTCCTGGTCGGGCGCGAGAGTCTGGTCGAACTGCGTCGCCAGCGGGACGCCTTCTCCCAGAGCCTGTGGCGCAAAGCGCGCCGCTATGGCGCCTTGGTCGCCAGTGTACCCTTTGTGCGCATGGTGGCTATCACCGGCTCGCTCTCCATGAACAATGCCATCGATCCCGGGGACGATATCGATCTTCTGATCGTTACAGCCCAGGACCGCTTATGGCTGGCCCGTGGTATGGTCATTCTGCTGGTACACTTGGCCCGGTTGGAACGCATGGAGCTATGCCCCAACTATCTCATGTCTGAACACCGCCTGCACCTAGGCGAACCCAGCCTCTTTACGGCGCACGAACTGGCCCAACTGATACCCCTCTGTGGCCAGGATGCCTATCATCGCCTGCTAGACAACAATGCCTGGCTGAGCGAATACCTACCCAACTTTTACCCCTACCGGCCGCAAGAACGCAAACCGGGGACCCTGGGCCGGGGCACACAGCACCTGCTGGAAGCCTGTTTGAGTGGTCGCCTAGGTGATGCCGTAGAACGGTGGGAGCAAGGGCGCAAGATTGCGCAACTGCGGCAGACCGCCGAACATCGCGGCGGGAGAAGCACCGAGTTTTCGCCCAATCTATGCAAGGGACACGTGCACGATCATGGCACCACCATCCGCCAACGCTACGCCAGCCGGCTCGCGGCGCACGGTCTATGACCCTCAAAAGGACGGTCTCCTGATGCGAGAGCGCTTCGCTCGCTGGCTGCAAACCCTGAGCCTGTGGGGGCTGGCTGCTTTGCTGATCGCTCTGCCCCTCTGGCGGCACCGCGTTCTCTTCCACCGTCCTCTAGAACCCCTCTTTTTCGAGTTTCGTGACATCACACTCTACACGAATGATCTGCTTTGGTGGGCGGCGGTAGCGGCCTGGTTTTTGAGCCGCCTGCTCGACCCCACCCCAGCCAAACTCCGCTGGGGCCCCTGGTTTCTGTCCGGACCGCTGGCCGGGCTCGTGTTCCTGAGCGCCGTTGGCACGCCGTTTGCTGTGGACCCCCTCTATGCCGGCTACCAGACACTACGCCTGGGCCTGCTCATGGCGCTGTATCTGATGGTTGTCAATCTACCTTGGAAACCCAGTCACATCGCCTGGCCCTTTGCCATCGCGATGGCCCTTCAAGCAGTCGTTTCCCTGCCGCAGTTTGCCCTGGGGCGGTCGTTGGGCTTGGCAGAATTAGGAGAGGTATCGGTCAACGCCACCTGGCCTGGAACCAGCGTGGTCATGGTCGGTGACCAGCGTTGGCTGCGCGCCTACGGTCTGACGCAACATCCCAATCTACTGGGCGGCTGCTTAATGGCCATGATCTTGATCGTCACCGGCTACTACCTGCTGCGGGCCGGCTGGATCCGGCTCCCCCTCTTGATCGCCCTGGGATTGGGCTCGGGCGCGCTACTGCTCACCTTCTCGCGGGCGGCTTGGTTAGGCACGTTGTTGGGCGGCGTCACCATGCTGGTGTTGCTGGTCTGGGCCCTCCGCCACAGGCGATGGACCCCCTCCTGGTCCTCCATAGGCCTTTTCGCCACCCTGCTCCTTGTCATTGCCGTCCTCTTTGGCCTGCGCTACTGGCCACTGCTCCGCCCCCGGTTGGGCTTGGTTTCGCAGGGCGTTGAGATCCGGTCGGTAGACTCCCGAGTCATGGAGATCGATGCCGTGCGCGCCTTGGTCGAGATGCGGCCTTGGTTGGGTGTGGGGCAGGGCAACTTTCCAACAGCGCTCTACGAGCTGGCGCGGGAAACCGTTGCTGAATACCCTGTTTATCAACCGGTCCACAACGTGCTCTTCCTAGCTACGACCGAACTGGGCTTCGTAGGCGGCGCGCTATGGTTGGGCTTGCTCGTCGCCCCCTGGCTAGCCCTCTGGGCGAAGCGCCACCAGCTCTCGATGGGGCCCTGGTGGGCCGGGCTGAGTGGAGCTCTGGTCGGTCTATACGTCGTTGGCTTCTTTGACCACTATCCCTGGTCTTCCCACCAGGGGCGGCTCTTGCTGTGGCTGGTCTGGGGCCTGTGGGCCGGCGAGTGGACCCGTGACACCAAATTGGAGAAGACAGTATGACTGATCTCTTGTTGGTCAACCCGTTGTTCTTACACGAGGATCCCGTGGAACATCGCTTGATGACTCCCTATTTTCCGCTAGGCCTGCTCTATCTGGCAGCGACCATCCGCAATGAAGGCTACGAGGTCTCCATCTTTGACGCGATGTTTCAATCTGGGGACGAGGCATTCATCGCCGCGCTGGAGAGGGAGCAACCCACGGTCGTGGGCATCGGTGTGCTGGTGACCGTGCGCGCGGCCGCCCTGCGCTTGGCCGCTCTAGCCCAGCAGTACGGAGCCAAGGTGATTGTAGGTGGCGCGGATCCCACCGGCCGTCCGGAGAGCTATCTGAAAGGTCAGGACAACGGTCGCCAGCCTGTGGACGTTGTGGTGGTCGGTGAGGGGGAGGAGACGCTGCTCGAGCTCTTGCCCGCCCTTCTCAACGGCGAACCCAACAGGGAGCATCTGGCCAAGATGAAAGGGGTGGCCTTCCTCGATACGGATGGTACGCTTATCTCCACGCCCGCCCGCGACCACTGCACCCAGCTCGACACCTTGCCGTTTCCCGCCCGGGATATGCTGGACATAGAGGCATACCGGCGCGCCTGGCGGGGACGCCATGGCTTCTTTTCGCTCTCGATCATTGCCACCCGCGGCTGTCCCTACGGCTGCAAATGGTGCCAGAAGAGCGTCTTTGGCCGCAGCTTCCGGCCGCGCGCTCCAGAATCCGTCGCCAATGAAATGCGTCTCATCAAGGAGCAATACCATCCCGACCAACTGCGCATCGTGGACGATGTGATGGGCGTCGACCGCCAATGGGTCCGGACCTGGCACGACGCCGTCCTGGAGCGCGACGCCGTCACCCCCTTTGAGTGTCTGTCCCGTGTGGATCTAATGGACGAAGAATTGGTCCGCTTGCTCAAAGAGGCGGGGTGCATCCGTATCGCCTTTGGCGCCGAGTCCGGCTCACAAAAAGTACTGGACGCGATGAACAAAGGCACACAGGTTGAGCAGATCCGGCACGCAGCTGACCTGTGCCGGCGCTTCGACATCGAGACCTACTTTTACATTATGCTGGGCTATCCTGGCGAAGAGTGGGAGGACATACAAAAGACCGTGGAGTTGCTCAAAGACACGCGCCCCACCGCCTTTAGTTCCACCCTGGCCTATCCCCTGCCCAGCACCGAATTCTATGAAGAGGTCAAGCACCGCCTGCTCGACACCCCGGACTGGGATTATACGGCCGAGAACCGGCTGCTCTTCCAACGGCAGTATTCGACGCCCTTCTACCAGTGGGTCCAGCGCTGGCTGCACCAGGAATGGCATGCCGCCCGTCTACGTCATGGCGAAGAACAAGCACCAGCTTGGGCCCGCCTCCGCCGTCTCAGCGGCCTGGGAGCCAGCCGGGCCATGGTTGAGATCATGCGCCACCTGCCCGGCACATAGACGGCATGCCCCACGGAGAGTGCGCTAGTGAGCCAACACTACCAACAGATCTCCCACGCCTTTGACCAGGCGGCCCGATCCTATGACGATTCGTACCAGAGCAATCGTATCATGGCTTGGATGCGGGCCCAGAGTCTGGCCGCCTTGCAGGCCGCCTTCCCACCCGGCAGTCGCCTGCTCGAGATCGGCTGCGGTACGGGTGACGAGGCGCTGGCCCTGAGCCGGTTGGGCTACCAGGTGGTCGCCACCGACGTTTCGCCGGAGATGATCCACACCGCCAGCGCCAAAGCGGAAGCCAGCGGCGACGAAGGGGTGATCTGGCGCGTTCTGCCCGCCGGGCAGCTTCCCAATCTAGTTCAAGAGGTCGAGCCCGGCTCCTTCGATGGCGCGTATTCGAGCTATGGTGCGCTGAATTGCGAGCCCCAGCTGCAAGCCGTTGCCTCGGCTTTGGCCCACCTCCTCTCACCCGGAGCGTCCTGGATCTGCTCGGTCATGAATCGCTGGTGCTTGTGGGAGATCGGGTGGGGTCTGGTCCACTTGCGGCCCCGCGAGGCGTTCCGGCGCTTGGGACGTGATTGGATTCCAGCCGGCTTGGCGTCCGACGGTGGCCGGCTGACGGTGCCCACGCGCTACTACAACCCGTACGAATTCGCCCAGGCCTTCACACCGTATTTCCAGGTGCAAACGGTACGAGGGCTCCCGGTATGGCTGCCGCCGCCCTACCTCGACCATCTCGTAACCTGCCATCCCACCCTTTTCTCCCGCCTGCAGATGCTGGAGTTCCGCCTGCGCGACCGGTTTCCGTTTCACAGCCTGGGCGATCACTTTCTCATGAGAATGGTACGCCGTTCCGAGCGGGCAGCGTGATGCAGGCAAACTGGATCGACCTGATTGGTTGCCCCTATTGTCATGGTCCACTCGGTATCCAGGATGACAAACGCACTTCGGTACGCTGCCAGAACTGCGCCAGGCAGTTCCCACTCGAGGGCCGCATCCCGGCCTTGCTGCGCCATGAGGACGCCTCCCATCTGGCCGAATTTAGCCGGCGCTATCGTGCCGCCCGGCTTGCCGGTGGTTGGCAGCCTATGGCGGCGGACCAGGCCCGGGCCCTGCCCTACGGCCAGCCGGCCGGCTATCCCGCGCTCTACTGGCTCGTACGCCGCCAGAGCTTTTGCGTGCTCATGGGCCTGCTGGCTCGCGAAGGACCCTCTCCCGCCGCCGGACCGGTCGCCGACCTGGGAGCGGGCATCGGCTGGCTCAGCTTCCGCTTGGCCCAGCTGCGGTATCAGGTAGTCGCCATCGAGGCCAGCACCGACAGAGACTTTGGGCTTGGCGCCGCAGAACGGTACTTTCTGCCCGAGGTCACCTTTGTGTTGAGCCAAGGCGATTTGGAGCACCCGCCTCTGCAAATTGGCACCATGAGCCTCATCATCTTCAACGCCAGCCTGCACTACGCTGATGATCTGGAGGCCACCCTGCGCCGGGCCAGGTTGGCCCTACGGCCTGGAGGGCGGTTGATCGTATTGGACACGCCCATTGCCCGCCGTCCCCGCTCCGGCACCGGACAGGGCGACCGTCACTTGGGCCGCCATGAGCTCGAAGCCGCGCTGCTCGCTGCCGGCCTCCGGACACGCTGGATCCCCATCCGGCGTGGCCTATCCTGGTGGTGGCACCGGATCAAGGCGCTGCTCAAGCGGGATCCCCTGTTCACGTTTCCCATGATCGTGGCGGACCGGACATGAAGCTATCCAAAGGGAATCTCTGGTTGGGTCTGGCCTGTGTGCTGTGGCTCGGCGTCGCCGCTTGCCGGCCTGCGGTGCAGGACTCGCAGCGGCTGACCCCCAATCACATCTTCAAACCAACTTCGAAACCGGTCATCTCCTCGCCCCTGGCCTATGACTTTGACCGGGATGGCCGGCAAGAGATTGCCGTTGGCTCGTGGGATGGCTACTTTTACGTGATGGATAGCCAGCTCAACGATCTGTCCGGCTGGCCCCAATACAGCCCCCGGGGCTTTTTCTCCTCGCCGGCGCTGGCCGATCTGGACGCCGATGGCACGCCCGAGATCGTTGTAGGATCCGACACCGGCAAGGTGTGGGCTTGGCACGCGGACGGTCGCCAAGCGCAAGGCTATCCCGTGGACCTAGGCTACGAGTTGTGGGCCTCGCCTACGGTGCTGGATGGGCCGCGCATTGCCCTCGGCGCACACGAGGAGATGGTCCTGCTTGATGCGCAGGGGCGAGCCGTCGACCCTTGGCCCCGACCTATGCAGGGCTGGCCCGACGCCACCGCTGCC